>JALRDW010000144.1 GCA_023262065.1 Acidimicrobiia bacterium
GACCTTGCCGTAGATCGTGACCTCGCCCGGCTCGAAGACCATCTCCTCCATCGTCGGGTTCTCGGGTCGCAGGACCACCTTGCCCTTCCGGGGGAGGAAGGTCTTCACGGTCGCCTCGTCGCCGGGGATGCCGGCCACGACGGTGTCACCCGCGTCGGCGGTCGCCTGCTGGCGCACGACGACGTAATCACCGTCGAGGATCCCGGCATCGATCATGGACTCGCCGCGCACCCGCAGCATGAAGAGGGTGCCGTCGCCGGTGAAGTCCTCGGGCAGCGGCAGCGACTCCTCGAAGTGCTCGGCCGCGAGGACCCCGGTGCCGGCGGCGACGTCGCCCACGAGCGGGACGTGGCGCACCGGCCGCCGGTCGGCGGTGTTGCCGGAGCCCGGGTCGAAGGTGACCTCCATGGCCCGGGGCTTCGACGGGTCGCGCCGGAGGTAGCCCTTGTCCTGGAGGGCGGCGAGGTGGGCGTGGACCGTGGAGCTCGAGGAGAGGCCGACGGCCTCGCCGATCTCCCGCACGCTCGGCGGGTACCCCCGGTGGCGCACGACCTCGTCGATGTAGGCGAGGACCTGCTGCTGGCGGGCGGTCAGGGGGGCGTGGGCCGGGGTGTCGGGCCGGCTGGGGGAGTCCGTGGTGTCGGTCATGGGCGGGACCGTAACACGATCAGGTGTTCGGGGCAAACACCCGTTCGCCGAGATGCTTGACACCGAACGTCCGTTCGTGTTGGATGGTGCCACGACCGAACGGATGTTCGGTGCCGCGAACGCCGCAGCGGACCCCCGAGAGGGCGGGCCGCACCGGCGAGGCGGCCCGCCGACGAGGGTCGGATGCCCGGGAGGGCACCGGCACCCCACCGGCGGGAGGCCCGGGAGGCCCACCCAGCATCCGCCGCCCGACGACCGGCGCCCGAACCCTCGGGACCTTGTCCGAGGGTGCTGCTGGAGTTCCCGGCACCGAGCGCCAGCACCCAACACCGGCCACCACTTCCCCCGAACACCGCACGTGAGCGAGGTCACCACCATGGCAGCAGTCCGCAGCACCCCCGTCCTGAGCCCCCGGGTCCCCAGCGACCGGACCACCGCCGGATCCCGCGGCACCGACCCCCGGACCGTCGAGCGGTTCCGGATCCTGGGCGCCACGGCGCTCGCCCCCGACCCCTCCGAGATCGCCCCGCGGCGCGCCGGGACCACCCCGCCCCGGCTCCGCCTCGTGACCACCGTGCCCCGACCGGCCCCGGTGGTGCGACCCCGGCCCACGGCCGCCGTGTACCGACGCCGACGCCTCGGCGTCGCGGTCGCGGTGGCCGCGCTGGCCCTGGTCGTGGCGCAGGCGGCGACGGCGCTCGGCGGGGACTCCCTCGCCTCCCCCGAGCGCCGTCCCGCCGCCATCACCGTGCAGGCGGGCGACTCGCTCTGGTCGATCGCCGAGCGCCTGGCACCGGGCGAGGACCCGCGGCCGATCGTGGATCGCCTCCAGGCCCGCCTCGGCTCCACGGTGCTGCAGCCGGGTCAGCGCATCACCCTCGCCGGCTAGTCGCGGTCCGTGCCGGCGTCGGCCCGTGTCGGCCTCCACCGCACCCCCGCCGGGGCGGGCACCGGGTCGCTCCGGTACGGTGAGCGGCATGCGCTGTCCGTACTGCCGGGTCGACGACGACAAGGTCATCGACTCGCGCAGCGCCGAGGAGGGTGCAGCGATCCGACGCCGCCGGGAGTGTCTGGGCTGCGGCCGGCGCTACACGACCTTCGAGCGCACCGAGCCGCTGCCGCTCCTCGTCGTGAAGCGGTCGGGGAGCGTCGAGGCCTTCGATCGGGACAAGCTGGCCCGGGGCATCGCGAGCGCCGTGGCGGGTCGCCCGATCGACGGCGATGCGGTGGACCGAATCGCTGAGGAGATCGAGGACCGTATGCGCGCCGAGGGTCCCGAGGTCACGACCGAGATGGTGGGGCTCGCGGTGCTCGAGCACCTCAAGGGGCTCGATCCCGTCGCGTACCTCCGGTTCGCCAGCGTCTACAAGGGCTTCGAGGACCTGGCCGACTTCGAGCGCGAGGTGGGCCTGCTCCAGAAGACGACCGCCCCGAAACCGCGCAGGGCGCGCGGTCCCCGCTGAGTTCGCGCGCATCGCGCGCGCCGTGGCGGATCACGACGCGCGGATCGCGCGCTCGCGGAATCTCGCGCGCGATGGTGCTTGACCTCGGGGAATGACAGTGGTGTAATGCCCCTCCATCTCGCGGTCGGGGGGGCCCGAACCACAACATCTTGTGGTCGACACAGGATGAGCGGTTCGGAAGCGGTTCGGAGGGATCCGGGCCGGAACGACCGCCCCCGACGACGACGTCGGGGTGTCGACCCGGCAACGGCGCCGGGCGGCGTCGGGACGAGCAACACCGAGACGAGCAACACCCCGCACGCACATGGCGCACGGGGCGGAGACGATCCCGTTCGTGGCAGCGGCGGGGGAAAGCAGGGCAATCACATGGCGATGGCGCCGGAGCAGGTCGGGATCGGGATCCGACGGTTCTTCACCCAGCCGGGGACGAACCCGTACGACACGGTCGAGTGGGAGCGTCGCGACGCTCGCATCCAGAACTGGAAGGACGGCACCGACGCGTTCTTCCAGCCCGGCGTCGAGTTCCCCACCTCCTGGTCGCTCAACGCCACCAACATCGTCGCCCAGAAGTACTTCCGGGGCACGCTCGGCACCG
>JALRDW010000148.1 GCA_023262065.1 Acidimicrobiia bacterium
TACTCCACGTGCGAGATCGAGATCGTGATCCCACGCGCCTTCTCCTCCGGCGCCTTGTCGATCTGATCGAACGCCGTCGCCGTCACGTTCGGGTTCCGATCCGCCAACACCCGCGTGATCGCCGCCGTCAACGTCGTCTTCCCATGGTCGATGTGACCGATGGTCCCGATGTTCAGGTGCGGCTTCGTCCGCTCGAACTTCTCCTTGGCCATGGCCAATCTCTCCTGAGTGCTGACACGCCCTACGAGCGCGGGTATGGATGGTGCCTGTTCGGTGGTGCGCGGACCACGAACCGGCCGGGGCCGACTCGGGGGGTCCGAGTAGCGGAGGCGGGAGTCGAACCCGCGACACCACGATTATGAGCCGTGTGCTCTAACCAACTGAGCTACTCCGCCGTATGTGACGAGCGGTCCGGCCGTCGGCTCCCGCCGGCGCCCTCTCGCATCCGCTCGTGCGGAGCCCTCGGTGGGGATTGAACCCACGACCCCTTCCTTACCATGGAAGTGCTCTGCCACTGAGCTACAAGGGCAAGGGCGGAGAGGATAGCAAGGCCGCCCCGCTGCGCTACCGTCCGGGCCGTGGGCTGGCAGATCCGGAGCGTGGAACCCGCCGACGCCGAGGCCATCCGGGCGATCTACAACCGTGAGGTGACCGGGTCGACCGTCACCTTCGACATGGTCGAGCGGACCGCCGAGGAGCAGGCGGCCTGGATCGCCGACCACTCGGGGGGCCACCCGGCGGTGGTGGCCGTCGACGAGGCCACCGGTCAGGTCGTCGGGTTCGCCAGCCTCTCCCCCTACCGGCCCCGACCCGCCTACGCCACCACGGTGGAGGACTCGGTCTACGTGCGGGACGACCAACGGGGCACCGGGGTCGGCCGGGCCCTGCTCTCCGAGATCGTCCGGCTCGCCGCCGCCCACGGGTACCACTCGGTGATCGGCCGGATCGTGGGCGACCACGCGGCCTCGATCGCCCTGCACGAGGCCTGCGGGTTCGTCCAGGTCGGCCGGGAGGTCGAGGTCGGGCGCAAGCACGGTCGGTGGCTCGACGTGGTCCTCATGCAGCGGATGCTCTGAGGCCCCCTGGTTCCGGCGCCGGCGGGCGCGACCCCTGCCTCCGGCGCCGGCGGACGCGACGACGCCGCTGGCCCGGGGGCGCAGCGGCGTCGGTTCGGGTGGGCCCGGGAGGATTCGAACCTCCGTAGCTTTCGCAACTGGTTTACAGCCAGTCCCCTTTGTCCACTCGGGTACGGACCCAGCGGGGGCCTACAGTAACCGACCGTCCGGGACCGCTTCCAAGGGGGATCCATGCCCAGTTTCGACGTCGTCTCCGAGATCGACATGCAGGAGATGCGCAACGCGGTCGACCAGGCGTCCCGCGAGATCGCCAACCGGTTCGACTTCAAGGGCACCGACTCGAGCATCGAGCTCACCGACAAGACGATCGTGCTGAACACCGAGTCCGAGCAGCGGCTCCAGGCCCTCACCCAGGTCCTCGAGGAGAAGCTCGTGAAGCGCAAGGTCTCGCTCAAGACCCTCGACTACGGCAAGGTCGAGGAGGCCACGAAGGGCCGGGCCCGTCAGACGATCACCCTCGTCATGGGCATCAGCGACGCGAAGGCCAAGGAGATCGGGAAGTTCATCAAGGAACTCCCCCTCAAGGGCATCCAGCACCAGATCCAGGGCGATCAGCTCCGCGTGAACGGCAAGAAGCGCGACGACCTCCAGGAGGTCATCGCGGCGCTGCGGGAGGGCGACTTCGGCGTCCCGCTGCAGTTCACCAACTTCCGCGACTGAGGCGTCAGCCGGCGGAGGCACCCACGGGCCCGTCGAGCGCGGCCCGGGCCCGTTCGAGCAGCACGAACGCGCCGATCGCGACCCCGTACACGCAGAGCGCCGCGATCTGCACCGCACGGAACCCGTAGGCCATGGCGAGGATCGTCGTGCCCACCGAGCCGATCACCGAGAAGAAGCCGTTGACCGCCCAACCCCAGGCCACGTACTCGTCCGGGTGGTCACCGAGCCCGCCCACGACGGTCAGACCGAGGGGCATGAACATCCCGAGGCACAGCCCGAGCGGGGCGAGGAGCGCGACCGTCACCGCGATCCGACCCCACAGCGGCCAGAGCAGCAGCGCGTCGGTGAGTGGGTCGAGCGCGAGCAGGTAGAAGATCCCGAGCAGGCCCAGCATCGCCCCGCTCGTCACGACCGCCCGCCGCGGTCGATCGGCGAACCGCTTGCTCAGCAGCGCACCGAGGCCGGTGAAGACGAGGATCGAGGCCAGCGTCACGGTCAGCGAGTAGGTCGGGTACCCGAGGAACCGCACGAGCCGCTGGATCATCGAGATCTCGTAGAGCATGAAGCCGAGCCCGAGCGAGGCGAAGTAGAGGGCCGAGCGCCCCTTGGCCGGCAGGGCCCGCCACTCCCGGCGCACGAAGACGAAGGGCGCGAGCAGGAACAGGGCGGCGTAGCCGACGGCCACGAGCAGGAGGAGGAGCAGGACGCGCTCCCCGATCACGTCCTCGGGGTTGTCGGTCGAGAACGGGTCGGTGATGTTCGACAGCACGTCGCCGAACGACGAGAAGTGCCAGAAGAACGGTCGGTCGTCCCGGACCGGTGAGATCTCGCGCGAGTAGCCCGCGGCGATCGCCTCGGCCCGGGCGGTGGACCCGGCCCCCGCCAGGCGACCCACGATGCCGCCATCGTCCGGCCGGCCCGGCGCGTAGGCCACCTCGGAGCGCGGGAACGCGCCCGGCTCGTGCGGCGGGGTGAGGGGCACGGCGGCGGTGAACCGGTCGATCTCAGCCTCGGTGAACGGGGTGCGCTTCAGGACGATGGTCGAGAGGTCACCCGTCGCGTTCGTGATGAACGACGAGACGACGATGTGCCGGGAGGGATCCTCCACCCCCAGTCGCTCGAGCGCGTCGCGCGCGGTCAGCACGTAGCGCGCGGTCCGACTCGGCGCGTTCCGGTAGTCGAGCTCACCGAACTGCACGACCATGAGACCGTCGTCGGTGAGGTGGGCCAGCGACTCCTGGATCATCTCGGAGGTGTAGAGGTAGGACTCGGAGAGGACGAAGGCACCCGAGGACGCCGCGTTGCTGGCGGCGTAGGAATCGGGGGCGACGTACCAGACGAGGCTGTAGTCGTCGTCACTCCGGAAGATGAACGAACGCCCGTCGTCCTGGTGGATGGTCACGCCGGGCTGGTTCGGGAGGTCACCCGAGAACTCCTTGAGCGGGCCCTCGAGGAACCCGACGGTGATCGGGTTGAGTTCCACGCCCTCGATCCGCGGGGACCGGAACCGGAGCGCGGCGACGATCTCGTTGCCGCCCGCCGACCCGATGATGAGCGTGTGGGCCGGTGGCTTGCCGTGGATCGCGAACGGCAGCGCCCGGGGATCCTCGTCGAAGCGGGTCTCGGCGTCGGGATCGCCCTTGTACTCGTGGATCCCCGACCCGAAGGTCCCGTCGTGCAGCAGCAGGTAGTCGCCGAACACCTTCTGGGCGTCGACCCGGAAGACCGGGCCCCAACCGCTCACCGCGTCCTCGACCGGTTGGAACTTCCCGCCCTCGACCTGGACCTCGGGGAGTGAGACCACGTTGGTCACCGTGAGCAGCAGCAGCGCAGCGAGCCCACCGGCGATCACGCTCGGCACTCCGAACCGGGGATGGGCCACGACCGCAGCCAGCGCGAGCACCACGGCGGAGAGCATCACGACCTGCGGGGGCCCGAGCCACCAGATGAGCGGGATGGCGAGCGCGGCGCCGAGCGCCGCACCGATGAGATCCGCGAAGTAGAAGCGGTTCACCCGATCCTCGGCCCGACCGAGCAGGACCGCGATGATCACGCCGATCATGATGAACGACACGAAGAGCGTGAAGGAGATGGCCACGAGCGCACCGAGGTTGCGCCACGAATCGGCGGTGCCGTAGTCCCAGATCTCGATCGTGTTGATCGGGAACCACGCGACGATGAGTTCGCCGAGCGCGATGAACGCAGCCCCGACGAGGGCGCACACCACGACGACCCGATCGGTGGCGGCCTGCCGGATCCGGGGCCACACCACCACGAAGATGCCGCCGGAACCGATGCCGAGCAGCGCGAGTCCCAGCACGAGGTACGTGTAGTAGTACCAGAGCTTGAACGACACGATGCGGGTGTACGCGACCTCGAGCAGGAGTCCGGCGAGGCACACGAGGAAGATCGTGGCGACGTGACGTGAACGGGCGGCGAGCGGGGAGTCGGTCATGGCGGGCCCAGGGTCCTTCGCAGATCAGTCGTAGTAGCCGGAGTGGAAGTACACGCAGGGCACGCCCTCGCTCCGCAGCATCTCGACGTTCCGCCGGTCGTCCTCGATACCGAGGCGGATGTCGAAGCCGAACGCGCGCAGGTCCCAGAGGGCCGACTGCTTGTAGTCCCGGCTGAGTTCGTAGTCGCCCCAGCCCCGAGTGATGAGCAGGTCCCACCGGATGCCGTACCGGTGCAACCACGCGATGGTGAGGTGCTGGACCCGCTGGGGACGGGCGGTGAGCAGGATCACCCGCAGGTTGGGATCGAGGAGGTCGAGGAACACCTTGACCTCCTCGATGACGGGGTCGTCACCGCAGGCCTCGAAGAAGGCGTTCCAGTCGCGCCGTGGCGCCTCGAGGTAGTGCTGGCGGCCCGCCGCGTCGGAGAGCACGCCATCGATGTCGACGAGGACGGCGGCGCCACCCGGGATCGCCTCGGTGCGCCACTGCCAGTTGTCCGGCTGGACCGGGAGTCGCGGGGTCATTCGTCGTCACCGCCTGCATTCGACGCGAGGTACCGGTCGCGGATGCCGGCGACGACCGAGGGGTCGGCGAGCGTCGTGGTGTCGCCGAGCGACTCGTCCTCCGCGACGTTGCGCAGCAGCCGCCGCATGATCTTGCCGGACCGGGTCTTGGGCAGATCGTCGGTGAACAGGATCGACTTCGGCTTCGCGATCGGCCCGATGAGCTTCGCGACGTGGTCGCGCAGCTCGCGCACGAGATCGTCGGAGGCCACGTTGCCGGACCGCAGGATCACGAACGCGCTCACCGCCTGCCCGGTGGTCGCGTCCGTCGTCCCCACGACTGCGGCCTCCGCCACCGCGTGGTGGTCGACGAGCGCGCTCTCCACCTCGGCGGTGGAGATGTTGTGGCCGCTCACGAGCATGACGTCGTCGACCCGACCCAGCAGCCAGAGGTACCCGTCGGCGTCCCGCTTGGCCCCGTCGCCGGCGAAGTACAGGCCCTCGAAGCGGGACCAGTAGGTGTCCCGGAACCGCTGCGGATCCCCCCACACCCCGCGCAGCATGGAGGGCCACGGCCGGTTCAGCACGAGGTAGCCGCCACCGGGCACGCCCACCGGCTCGCCGTCGTCACCGACCACGTCGGCCCCCACCCCCGGGAGCGGGAAGGTCGCGCTGCCGGGCTTCAACGGGGTGGCGCCCGGGAGCGGGCTGATCATGATCGCCCCGGTCTCGGTCTGCCACCAGGTGTCGACGATCGGGGTCCGACCGTGCCCGATGACGTCGTGGTACCAGATCCAGGCCTCGGGGTTGATCGGCTCGCCCACGCTCCCGAGCAGCCGCAGGGACGAGAGGTCGCGACGCTGCGGGTACTCGTCGCCCCACTTCATGAACGTCCGGATCGCGGTCGGCGCGGTGTAGAGGATCGTCACGCCGTACTTCTCCACGATGGCCCAGAACCGGTCCTTGTCCGGGTGATCGGGCGTGCCCTCGTAGATGACGCTCGTCGCCCCGTTCGCGAGCGGTCCGTAGACGATGTACGAGTGGCCGGTCACCCACCCGCAGTCCGCCGTGCACCAGTAGACGTCGGACTCGGGTCGGATGTCGAACACGTTCCGGAACGTGGACGCGACCTGGGTCAGGTAGCCCCCGGTCGTGTGCATGATCCCCTTGGGCTTCGCCGTCGTACCGCTCGTGTAGAGGATGAAGAGGAGTTGTTCGGCGTCCATGGGCTCGGGCGGGCAGTGCTCGCTCTGGGCCTCGACGAGGTCGTGCCACCAGTGGTCCCGGCCCGGGGTCATCGATACGCCGTGGTCGGTGCGGCGCAGGACGATGCAGTGGTGGACGCTCGGCGCGTCCTGCAGCGCCTCGTCGGCGATGTCCTTGAGCGGCACCACCGCGCCGCGCCGCCACGCACCATCGCAGGTGATGAGCGCCTTGGCCTCCGCGTCGTTGATGCGGCCGCGCAGCGAGTCCGCAGTGAACCCGCCGAACACGACCGAGTGGGCCGCGCCGATCCGGGCACACGCGAGCATGGCGATCGGGAGTTCGGGCACCATGCCCATGTAGATCGCGACGCGATCGCCCCGCTCGATCCCGAGGGCGAGCAGCGCGTTCGCGGCGCGGGACACCTCGTCCTGCAGCTCGGCGTACGTGATCGCCCGCTCGTCCCCCGGCTCCCCCTCCCAGAGGAACGCGACCCGGTCGCCGAGACCGGCGGCCACGTGGCGGTCGACGCAGTTGTGCGCGACGTTCAGGGTGCCACCGAGGAACCACTGCGCGTCGGGCGGCTGCCAGTCGAGGACCCGGTCCCAGGGCCGATCCCAGTCGAGGAGCTCCGCGGCCTGCCCGGCCCAGAACGCCTCGGGATCCGCGTCGGCCGCGGCCTGCAACGAGGAGTCGCGGACCCGTGCGGTGGCGGCGAACTCCGGCGGGGGCGGGAAGGTCCGACCCTCCTCCAGCAGTCCCTCGATGGCATCCGACACGTACGCCCCTCCCCATCCCGATCGCGGTCGACGGACCGCGCCCGGCGAGGCTACCCGTCGCCCCGCGAGCGCCGTCGGCGCGCCTCGATCACCATGAACCCCCCGAGGCCGCCCGGGTCGGTCAGGACCGACGCCTCGACCGCCCGGCTGCGTCCGGCGATCGCCTCGAGGTCGCCCCGGGCCGCACCGGCCTCCCAGATCCGACGGCCCGCCTCGACGAGCTCCGCGATGCCGAGCCCGGTCAGCCACTCGGCCTGGGTCGACTCCCCCACGAGATCGAGACCGGCGGCGGCGATGGCCGCACGCACCGGTTCGAGCGGGACGTCCGTGGTGATGTCGTGCACGCCGGGTGTCGAGTACGGGTCGTTCCCCCGCCGGTGGCCTGAGTAGGTGCGGAGCCAGCCGCCGCGGGTCGCGAGCGTGCGGGCCGGCGCCGCGTAGTCGACGAGGAGGAGCGACCCTGCGGCGAGGAGGTTCCCGGCGCGCGCGATCCACTCGACCGCGCCGCGCACGATGGGGAGCCGGGCCCCGGTCGCGACGTCCTCGACCGACGGGAGCAGCGCCCGGTCCGAGGGCGCCAGGTCGTCGAGCACCTCCACGACCCGGTCGGCCTCGAGGCCGACGCGCACCTCGGCCCACCCGTTCCCGGTGGCCTCGGCGATCCCGAACACGAGGTTGTCCAGCAACTCGTTCGCGAGGATGACCCCGATGACGGGCTCCACCGGCAGATCCTCGAGGGATCGCACCGGTGCCCCGGCCGGGAGCCGTCCGGCCTGGGCGGCCCGAGCGGCGGGCGAGCGCTCGACGAGCACGAGCTCGAGCGCGGCGCCGCACTCGGGTCCGGCGCGCAGGATCTCCCGGGCCAACCGGCCGTCACCCGCCCCGGCCTCGACGACGGTGAAGCGATCCGGGCGTTCCAGACGCACCCACTCGCGGTCGAGCGCCCGGGCCACGAGCGCGCCGAACAGCGATCCGGTCTCCGGGCTGGTGACGAAGTCCCCACGGTCCGCCGGACCCCGACCCCGGGCGAAGAACCCAGCCGTGGGGTCGTAGAGCGCCGCCTCCATCCACGCGGAGAACGGGATCGGACCGTCGCGGTCGATGCGCGCCGCCAGCCGCTCGAGGAGCGACGGGGTGTCGCTCAGAGCGTCGACCCCGCGAGCTCACCGATCCGGGCGAAGAGCTGCGGGTACACCCCGATGACCAGGACGACGGCACCCGTGATCGCGATCGACGCGTTGAGCGCGAACGGCGAGCGGAGCGCCTTGGCGTCGACCTCGGCCGGCACCTCGCGGAACCAGATCGTCCGGGCGACGCCGGCGTAGTAGAAGAACGCGATCACGGAGTTGAGCGCCGCGATGACGCCGAGGACGATCGCGGCCGGCGTGCCCGCATCGAGGACGGCCCGGAACATCACGAACTTGGCGAACCAACCGGCGAGCGGCGGGATGCCGGCGAGCGAGAACAGGAAGGCCGAGGTCATGACGGCGAGGATCGGTGAGTAGCGGAACATGCCGCCGAACGAGGTGATCTCCGCCGATCGGGTCCGGCGCATCGCAGCGATGACGCACGCGAACACACCGAGGTTCATGGCGCCGTAGATGAGGATGTAGACGATCACCGCCTCGAACGAGGCCTGCTGGGCCCGGCCCGAGCCGGCCACCGCGAACGGCACGAGCATGAACCCACCCTGGGCCACCGAGGAGTAGGCGAGCATCCGGATCACGCTGGTCTGGCGCAGCGCGACGAGGTTTCCGAGCGTCATGGACAGCGCCGCGAGCACCCACAGCACCGGCTGCCACGAGGTCTGGCTCGGGAAGAACCCGAAGTACACGACGTTGAGCAGCGCGACGAATCCGCCCGCCTTGGAGGCGACCGACAGGAACGCGGTGACCGGGGTCGGGGCACCCTCGTAGGTGTCCGGTGCCCAGAAGTGGAACGGCACGGCGCTGACCTTGAACGCGAAGCCGACGATGGTCAGGAAGATCCCGATCGAGAACAGTGCGGGCACCCCGGCCGACCCGGCGTACTCCGCAATCGTGCCGAGCGAGGTCGATCCGGCCATCCCGAAGATCAGCGACATGCCGTACAGCATCACCGCGGAGGACAGGACCCCGATGATGAAGTACTTCACCGCCGCCTCGTTGCTGCGCGAGTCGTGCTTGCGCCAGCCCGCGAGGACGAAGGTCGGGATCGAGATGGTCTCGAGGGCGACGAAGATGGTGATGAGGTCCCGAGCGCCGGCCATCAACATCATGCCGAGCGTCGAGGTGAGGACGAGCACGTAGTACTCGCCCTGGTAGTAGTCGCCCTCCCCGATGTAGTCGACCGAGATCAGCATCGTGATGTAGGCGACGATGAGGAAGAACGCCTGCATGGCGAGGGTGTAGTTGTCCACGACGTAGGCGCCGCCGAACAGCGAGCGCACCCCGCCGGCCCGGGCCAGGGTGAGCACGGGCACGATGGCCACGAGGGTGCCGAAGGACGCGAGCTGGTACGTCTTGAAGCGCTCGCGGTACTCGAAGAAGAAGTCCGCGATGAGCACGACGACGATCGTCGCCGTGATGGCGATGGCCGGGGCCAGCGCGTGGACGTCCCAGTTGGTCCGCACGCGATCAGCCCCCGAAGATCCTGGTCACGGCGCGATCGGTGACCCCGAAGATGATCTGCGGGTACACACCGAGGAGCACGGTCAGCAGGATGAGCGGCGACCACGCGATCCACTCGGCCGGGCCGACGTCGTGGATGTGGGCGTCCTCGAACTCCGGCTTCGGCAGGCCGAAGGCGACCCGCTGGTACATCCAGAGCAGGTAGCCGGCGGCGAGCACCGTGCCGACCGCGGCGATCACCATGTAGGTGCGGAACGCGGTGACCGAGAGGCCCGGGGCCGGGTCGTAGGCCGCGAGGATCGCCGGGAACTCGCCCCAGAAACCTGCGAGGCCGGGGAGACCGAGCGAGGCCATCGCGGCGAATCCGAGGATCCAGCCCATGTGCGGTGCCGACTTGAGCAGACCGCCGAGCCGGCTCATCTCACGGGTGTGGTACTGGTGCTGCACGGAGCCGGCGACGAAGAAGAGCAGGCCGGTGATGAGACCGTGGGCGACCATGCCGAAGATCGCGGCGTTGATGCCGAAGGTCGTGAGCGTGGCGATGCCGAGCATCACGAAGCCCATGTGGGCCACGGACGAGAAGGCGATGAGGCGCTTCATGTCGGTCTGGGCCAGGCAGGCCAGCGCGCCATAGATGATGCCGATCGCCGCGAGCAGGCCGATCCACGGGGCCCAGGTCTCGGCCCCCTCGGGGAGGATCGGCAGCGCGATCCGGACGAAGCCGAACGTCCCGAGCTTCAGGAGCACGGCGGCCAGGATCACCGAGCCGACGGTCGGCGCCTCGGTGTGGGCGTCGGGCAGCCAAGTGTGGAACGGGAACATCGGCACCTTGATCGCGAAGCCGAGGAACAGACCGCCGAACATGAGCACCTGCGTGCCGTGGGCGATCTCACCTCCGTGCATCGCGGCGAGCGCCGGGATCTGGAAGGTCCCGAGCTTGAAGTACAGGGCCAGGAACGACAGCAGCATGAGCGCCGAACCGAACAGCGTGAACAGGAAGAACTTGATCGAGGCGTACTCCCGGTTCGGACCACCCCAGACCCCGATCATGAAGAACATCGGGAGGAGGACCACCTCGAAGAAGATGAAGAAGAGGATGAGGTCCTGGGCCACGAACGTGCCGTTCATGCCCACCTCGAGGATGAGGATGAGCGCCAGGAAGGCCTTCGGGTTGTGCGGCTCCGGGAAGTGGTTCCAGGAGTAGACGACCGCGAGGATCGTGATGAGCATCGACAACGCGAACATCGGCAGTGCGATGCCGTCGACCCCGAGGTGGTACCGGGCGTCGATGACGTTGATCCACTCCTTGTTCACCACGAACTGGAGTCGACCCGATGCGTTGTAGTCGAACCTCGCGAGGATCCCGACACCGACACCGGCGGTCACGAGGGTCGTGAGGAGCGCGATGACCTTGACGGTCTGCTCCTGCGCCTTCGGCGTGGCCAGCACCAGCACGAGGCCGACCGCGGGGAGGAAGACCGCGAGGGTCAGCGCCCAACTGTCGAACCAATTCATCTGAATGATCCTCCCGATTACCTGGCGAGCATGAGCGCGATGCTGAAGATCGCGACGGCGAAGACGATGAGCAGCGCGTACCGCTGCACCTGTCCGGACTGGAGACGACGCAGGAGGCCACCGGCCTGGCCGGTCTCCTTGGCCAACCCGTTGTAGGCCGCGTCGACGGTGCCCTGGTCGACGTGGTCGTACAGGCTCCGCCCGAGCGCGGGCACGATCCGTCCGAGCCCGTTGGGCACCGCGTCGATGACGTTCTGGTTGAACCAGTAGGTCGCCCGGGCGAGCGGGCCCTTGACCCCGGCGACGACCCCGTCGGTGTAGAGGTCGTCGAGGTAGTACTTGTTGACGAGGAAGGTGTATCCGGCCCGCGCCGCGGCGTTGCGCTCGGTGAGGCCCCGGAGGGGTCCGAGCTCCTCCTTGCGGAACCAGAGGGCGGAGGCCACGCCGATGGACGCGAGGACCACCATCACCGACACCGCGGCGAGCGTGGTCTCGAACTCGGGGATGATCACCGGCGGGAACGCGTAGCGCGGCTCGACGTACTCCACGAACTTCTCGATCCCGAGGACCGCCGCGTTGGCGAAACCGGCGAGGATCGAGAAGACGGCGAGCACGATGAGGGGGATCGTGATGGCCTTCGGCGACTCGTGCGGGTGCCCGTGGCCCCGGTACTCGCCGAAGAAGGTGAGGTACACGCACCGGGTCATGTAGGCGGCGGTGAGCACCGCGCCGACGATGCCGACGAACTGGAAGAAGTGGAACCCGCTCTGGCCCGCGGTGGCGAGGATCTCGTCCTTCGACCAGAACCCGGCGAGCGGCGCGATGCCGGCGAGCGCGAGCGAGCCGATCATGAAGGTCACGAACGTGATCGGCATGAACTTGCGCAGGCCGCCCATGTCCTTCTTCATGTCGAAGGAGTGATGCGAACCCGAGTGGCTGATTGAGCCGGCGCCGAGGAAGAGCAGCGCCTTGAAGAACGCGTGGGTGAACAGATGGAAGATCGCACCGACCCACGCGC
>JALRDW010000170.1 GCA_023262065.1 Acidimicrobiia bacterium
GAGTTGTCGGACTGGAACGCGAGCGGCTCGGACGGATCGGCGTTGCTGAGGCTCTGGGCCTTCTGGCCGGCCGCGCCGATCGTCCCGATCCCGGTGCCGATCGGGTTCGTGAAGATCTCGCCGGCGCGTTCCGACCAGGACGAGGTCCGGACGCCGAGGCTCTGACCCTGGGTCGCCGCGTTCGTGAAACTCGAGCCCTGCGGCAGCAGCAGGAACGCGACGAGCGCGAGCGGGATGAGCGCGACGAGCACCTTGTACCGGTGGAACGCGAGGTACAGGAGCCCGATCGCGAGACCGAGGAACGCGCCCCGCACGTAGGTGAACACGAGCGCGAGGCCGAGCACCGGCGTGGACAGGAGGAACAGACGGTTCCGCAGCCGCTGCGGATCCGAGATGGCCTGGGGCACCGCGAGCAGCACCGTCAGCATGAGGTAGAACGCGAACGGGAACGGCTGGTTGAAGGTCGAGAACGAGCGGAGGCGGAAGCCGCTCGTGAACCTGATCACCTCGTTGTACGGGTACCCCCACGAGTTGAGCACCTCGTGGCCGACCCGCTGCTGGTACAGGCCGAACAGCGCGGTGACGAACGCCATCGTGACGAAGATCGTGATGAGGCGGTCGCGTTCGGAGGCGTCCAGCGGGCATCGCCACACGACGAGCGCGAGCAGCACGTTGAAGAAGGAGATGCGCAGGCCGACCATCGCGTTCGCCCGACTCACCATCGGGACCGTGATGAGCGCGAGCACCATGAGCCCGGCGACCGCAGGGGCCCAGCCCGGCAGCCGACGACCCTTCGGCGCCCTCGCCTCCGGGGGGCACAGGAAGGTCGCGAGCAGGAGGCCGAGCACCGCAGCCTCCTTCCACCCCTGCGCGACCTCGGGGAACGGGAGGATGTAGAGCAGGCCGTGGAGCGGCAGGAGCGCAGCGACGCCGAGCACCCCGATCTGCGGGCGCCGCACCACGACGACCGCGATCGGCGCGAGCACCGCGAGCAGGAGGACCATCGGCCACGTGCCGGTGACCACCGCGGCGGCGGCGAGCAGGCCGGCGACGAGGAGCGGGATCCCGGTGCGCGCACCGAGTGCGGAACGCCCGGTGCGCCGCCCGACGAGGTGCCGTGTCGCCGCGGTCATCGCGTCGAGACTACCCGTGGTTCCGGGCCCCCGGACCCGGGCCTAGAGTGGTGGCCGCCATGGATCTCGCCGCCCACTTCCGGATCATCCTGCGATCCTGGAAGCGCATCCTCCTCGTCGCGATCCTCGTCGGCGTGCTCGTGTTCCTCTACACGAACCGTTCCCCACGCGTGTACCGCGCCTCGGAACTGCTCGCGGTCACGCCGTCGGACACCGGCGCGGGTCAGAGCAACGCCGATCAGGCGAACTACCTCGCGCAGTCCTACGCGGTGCTCGTCGACACACCGCGGGTGGCCGGTGCCGCCGCCCGGTCCTCCGGCCTCGACATCTCCGCCGATGAGGCCGAGCTGCGCAGCTCGGCGGCGGCGGTGGGTGGCCTCGGGTACCTCGAGGTGTACGCGACCGGGCCGTCCCCGGCGGATGCCCGCACGCTCGCCGACGCGGTGTCCCGCACCCTCATCGCCGAGATCCGGACCTCCGAGGAGCAGGCGCTCGCTGCCGACATCGCGCCCCTCAGCGAGCAGCGGGCCCGGCTCCAGGCCCAGCTCGACGCGCTCCCCCCGGCCTCGCCCGAGGCCGCGAGCATCCAGGCCAACATCGATGCCATCAACCAGGTCGAGGCCGAGCGACGGGCCAAGCCGGCGAACCGCATCAACGTCTCGGCCGCCGCCCGCGCCTCCGATGTCCCGATCGCGCCGAACCCGCTGCGTTCGGCGATCATCGCCTTCATCATCGCGGCGATCCTCGCCGGTGAGGCGATCGTCGCCAGCCGTGCGATCGGCGACCGGATCGGTCGCTCGGGCGACACCGACGCCGACATCGCCCGCATCACCGGGCTCCCGATCATCGGGCACATCCCGAAGGGCGAGGGGTTCGAGACGGTCGAGGCGTTCCGGGTGCTGCGCACCAACCTCATCGTCCTCGAGGCGGCCGGACGCCCCCGCACCGTCGCCGTCGTCGCCCCCACCCAGGATGCGGGCAAGACCTTCGTCGCGGCCAACCTGGCCCAGTCGGCGTCGGCCCTCGACGACAAGGTCGTGCTCATCGACGCCGACCTCCGGCGCCCGACGGTCCACGACCGCCTCAACGTGCCCCGCTCCCCCGGCCTCACCTCCGTGCTCCAGGGTGCGGACCTGTCCGAGTCGCTGCGGCGCGTCCAGGACAGCCCGTTCCTCCGGGTGCTGGCCTCGGGCCCCCCGGTCGAGGACCCGTCGGCGGTGCTCGGCGCCCGATCGTTCCGGACCGTGCTCGACGCGCTGCGGGCCGTGCGCCTCGTCGTCGTCGACACGCCGCCCGCCGCGTTGTTCTCGGACGCGCTCGCCGTGGCCTCGCAGTGCGACGCCACGGTCCTCGTCGTCGATCTGAACAACAGCCGCACCGCGCAGATCCGCAAGACGCTCGAGGACCTCGCCCGAGCCGGGGCCAACACGGTGGGCATCGTGGTGAACCGCACCGCGCCCACGAACCGCGCCTCGTACTACGAGGGCTGATCGGATCACCCGTCAGGCCGGTGGCGCGTCGCTCCCCTCGGCGACATCGTCACCCCGCCGCACGAGCCCACCCATCCGGGCCTCGCGGGCGAGCGCCCGCAGGCCACCCGGACCGTCGATGTTCATGACGTGCAGCAGGCCGAGGAACACGAGGCCGCCGACGGTGAGGGCGATCCACCACGGCACGATGAGTCGGCCGGCCGCAGCGACGCCGGCCATGACCGCGGCGGCGACGACCACCTTGCCGGTGGCCGCGATCGGCAGGGGTCGGACCCCATCGACGCGCAGGGCCCCGGAGAGCAGGACCACCGACACGACGGTCTCGGTCACGACCGTGGCCCACCCCGCGCCGTTGTACGAGTAGCGCGGGATGAGGAACAAGTTCAGGCCGACGTTGAGCACGACGCCGAGCAGCATCGTGATCGGGTACAGACGGCGCCGGTCCGCCGCCACGAGCACGATGAACCACAGCGCGGTGAAGAAGTGGATGGCCTGGCCGACGACGAGGAGGCGGGCCGAGGTCGTGGCCGAGTCGAACCGTTGGGTGTACAGGAGCGGGACGAGCCGATCCGCCGCCATGAAGAATCCGACGCCCGCACCGACCGCAGCGACGCACAGGATGAGGTACGCCTGACGGACGGTGCGGTGGAACGCCTCGTCGTCCTTGCCCCAGTGGGCGATGAGCAGCGCCGCCGCCGGCGTGATCACCGCCGAGGGGATGGCGCCGATGAGGTCCGAGAACTTGTACCCGACGCTGTACACACCGACGGCGGCGAAGGAGCCGAGGATCGAGAGCATCACGATGTCGAGGCGGAAGTAGATCGTGTCCAGGGCCGAACCGAGCGCGAGCGGCGCGGCCTCCTTGAGCCAGAGCCCCCACTTCACCGGTTCGACCCGGAGTCGCAAGGGACCGCCGTGACGACCGGCCACGAGGAGGAACACGACGAACACGACCGAGTTGAGGACGGTGGCCCAGGCGAAGGCCGCGACCGACGACCGGCCCAGGAGGATGATCGCCACCGTCACGGCGAACTGCGCCGCCTGCCCGAGGAAGATCCCCCAGGCGATGCTCCGCAACCAGAGGCGGGCCTGGAACAGGAGGCCGATGCCCCAGCCCGCCGAGAGGATCACGAGGTTGAGGCCGGCGATCGCCGTGGTGAGGACGACGTGGCCCGAGTAGTCCCCGATGGTCACCCAGGCCAGCGCGATGGCGTACGCGACCAGCCCGATCGCCCCGCGCAGACCGACGTACGAGCCGACCACCTCACCGGCGCCCTCCTCGTCCGCGAGGACCTCGGCGAGGACGACCCGGCTCAGCTTGAGGTCCGAGATGAACCCCACGATGCTGAGGAGGCTCAGGACGAACGAGAGCTCACCCCACTCGCTGTCGGTGAGGTAGCGCACCATGAGGATGGAGCCGAGCCACCCGAACGCGGCGACTCCGTACCGCCCGACGACGAGCGCGCCCGCGCCGGTGAGGAGCGACCGGGAGGTCCTCGGCGTCCGCGCCGCGGGCTGACTGGTGATCTCGCCCTCCTGCGGGGACCCGCTCCGCGTCGAGGAGCGCTCGGAGGCGGATCGTAGCCAGCGATCGGGCGACCCGGACCCGCCCCCGCGCCGGCCCATCTCCCGGATCAGACCACGCGGCAGCCGAGCAGCGGGTTGACCCCACCGGCGTCGTCGATCGCGTACGCACACACCGTGTGCGTACCGGGCGCGACCGGGATGGTCACCGCGAAGCCGTGCGCCGCTCCGTACGCCGGGAAGATCGGGACGAGATCGGTGCGCATGGCCTCGGCCGTCACCACGGTGGCGACCCCGTTCACGTACACGTGCACCGCGACCGCGTCCGAGATGTCCGGATCGATCGCCCAGCCCGCGATCTGCACCCGGTCGCCGAGGTCGGTCACGCCGTCGAGCGAGCCGATCGGCGCATGGGCGACCACGACCGTCCGGCAACCGAGCAGGGTGTGGCGACCCGCGGCCACGTTGATGGCGTACGCACAGACCGGCACCGGCCCCTCACCGGGTGCCGCCACGACGGTGTCGAAGCCATGCGCCGACCCGTAGGCGGGGAAGGCCGCTCCGATGTCGGCGCGCGTCTCGTCGGCGATCACCCCGCTCCCGGTCGCCCCGACGTACGCGTGGACCTCGATCGGCGCTGCGGTCTCCGGGTCGATCGCCCAGCCCGTCACCCGGAGGCCCCCGGGGACCCGGGTGATCGCATCGAGCGAACCGATCGGGTCCGCCTGCACGACGACGTCGGCACACCCGAGCAGCGTGTTGGCACCGGCGGCCCCGCCGTTGATGCCGTACGCGCACACCCGGTGCGGGCCGGCCGGGACGGAGAAGGTCGCGGCGAAGCCGTGGCCGACGCCGTAGCCGGGGAACACCCGGGCGACGTCGGTCCGGTCGTCATCGGCGGTGGTCGCACCGACCCACGTGGTGCCGTCCATCCTCATCGCCGACGAGCCCACGGGCAACCTCGACAAGGCCAACGGCGAGGCGGTGGTCGCGCTCTTCCGCAAGCTCGTCGCGGAGACCAGCATCACCGTGATCCTCTCCACGCACAACGA
>JALRDW010000202.1 GCA_023262065.1 Acidimicrobiia bacterium
TGGAACACGAAGCCGACCTGCTCCCGGCGGAATGCGGTGAGCTGGCGCTTGGAGTACCCGGCGATGTCCTCGCCGCCGACGCGTACCGACCCCGCGGTGGGGGAGAGCAGGCCGCCGGCGATGGAGAGCAGCGTGGTCTTGCCACTGCCGGAGGGCCCGAGCAACGTGACGATCTCGGTGTCGCCCACCGTGAGGTCCGCATGGTCGAGGGCGACGGTCTCGTTGTCGCCCGTCCCGTAGACCTTGCGGACGGCGGAGAGTTCGAGTGCGGCCATGGACGGCTCCCGGGTCAGGCCCCGCCGCCGATGGCGGTGGCCGGGTCGATGCGGATGATGCGGCGGACCGAGATCGCGCTGCCCGCGAGTGCGGCGACGAGCACGCTGATCGCGCTCGTCACGGCGCGGCTCGGTTCGAGGAGGAGGGGAACCTCGCGCGGGATCACCGCGCCGAGGCCGAGGGTGAGGACCTCGGCGATGACGAGGGCGATCGCCGCCACCACGACCGCCTGCACGAACAGGCCGCGCACGATCTGGGTGGAGGAGGCGCCGATCGCCTTGAGCACGCCGTAGAGCGCGGTGCGCTCGAGGGTGAGGAGGGCGAAGAACAGGGCGACCACCACCGCAGCCACGAGCAGGGTCGTGTTGATGATGGACGTGAACGTGCTCCGCTGGCTCGTCACGCCCGGGATCGCGTCGATCGCGGCCTGCTTCGTGAGCGTGGAGGTCGTGTCGGCCCCGTCGACCCGGGTGGCGCGGTCGATGGCGGCCGCCACACGTGCCGGATCCGCTCCCGACGCCACGTCGACCGAGAGCACCTGGAACGAACCGGGGGGCAGGATGCGATCGGGTCGCACGGTCGCGGTCACCCGGCGCCACTCGGACGGGGTCACCCACACGCCGGCCTGCAGCAGGTACGAGGTGTCGTCGACGAACCCGCGGATGCGCACGGGCACCCCGGTCGGACCGAGGCGCAGGGTCCCGCCGACGCGCGCGCCCGCCGCCTCGAGGCGGCGATCCACCCAGGCCTCACCGGCGGGCGGCGGCGCGGGCACACCGCGCACCCCGCCCTCGTAACCCCAGACCGCGGCGTTCTCGAACTCCTCGCGACCCTGCACCCGGGCACCGACGAGCGTGACCCCGAGGCCGGAGGTGGACCGGACGCCCGGGACCGCGGCGACCTCGGTCCGGGTGTCGGCGCCGATCTGGGACCGCACGAAGGAGTCCCGCGAGGTGGCCGAGAAGGTAAGGAGCTCGCCCTCCTGGGCGCGTACGGCGCCCGTGCTGCCGGTGGCCAGACCGTCGAGCAGACCGCCGAGCAGGAGGAGGAGCACGGCGAGGAGGGTGAGCATGCCCACGGCGACCGTGAAGCGGCCGGGTCGCCGCAGCATCTCGCGCAGGGCCAGCCTCACGACAGCCCGCCGAGGTTCGGACGGTTCACCGCATCGACCGGGTCGATGCGCGCGATGCGGCGAGCGGCGACGAGGGCGGCGAGTAGGGCGAGCACGAGGATGGTCACGCCGACCCGACCGACGAGCGCAGGGTCGGCCTGGATCGGGAACTCCGGACTCGAGCCGAGTGCGGCGAGCATGAGGATCCCGGCCCCGATCGCCATGGCGAGCACGACGACGAGGAGCACCTGGAGGAACAGTGCGCCGACGAGGGTGCGCGTCTCGGCCCCGATCGCCCGCAGCAGGGTGAGGGAGGCGGCCTTCTGCACGGTGAGGATGACGAAGAAGAAGCCGATCACAGTCGTGATGACGATGTAGGTGAGCCCGATGATGAGCGCGAAGGACTGCGACACGCTGGAGACCCCGGGGGCGTCCGCCACCGCCTGCTCGCGGGTGAGGGCCTCGACCCCGGGCACCTCGCGGTCGATGCGGGCGGCCAGCGCCGAGGCGCTCACCCCCGGTGCGGGGATGACGGCCACGGCGGATGGCCGGACCTCGGGGGCGGCCGGGTTGGCGAGGCGCACCGCGGCGACGTAGGTGTTCCACGGCACGAAGATCGTCGGCAGGACGCTGAACCGGCTCTCGTCGGCCGTGCCGGTGATGCGGATGGGGATCGGGAGGTCGGTGGTCCCCACCCCCGGGAGCACCTCGACGGTGTCGCCGAGCCCGAACCCCTGATCGGCGTCGATGGAGGAACCGACGCCCTCGTCCGCCCGCAGGGGCCTCCGACCCGATGCCATGAGCGTGGGAGCACCGGGTCGACCGAGCCGGTACCCGAAGAGGACGGCGTCGACGTCCTCGCCGTCGGCCCGCACCGTGAGGGTGCGCTCGCCGAGCGGTCCGGCACTCCCGACCCCGCGGACCCGCGCGACGGCGTCGACCTGGTCCATCGTCACGTTGGATCCCTCGAGCGAACGGCGGGCGTCCTCCCCGTAGACGACCACGGTCGCGGACTGGTGCTCGAGCGCGCCGGTGAAGAAGCCGAGCAGGTTCACGAGCAGGGTCTGCATGAAGAACGCGAGGAAGACGAGGAGGCCGATCGCCACGGTCAGCAGTATGAAGCGGACCTTGGATCGTCGGATCTCCCGGAGGGCGAGGCGCATCGGTGTGGACTCTACCGATGCCGTCCCGTGGGCC
>JALRDW010000228.1 GCA_023262065.1 Acidimicrobiia bacterium
ATGCCCGCGTTGTTGACGAGGATGTCGATCCTTCCGAACGCATCGATCGCGGTCTGGATGATGCGACCGGCTGCGTCGAAGTCCGACACCGAGTCGTACGACGGCACGGCGCGACCGCCCATCGCCTCGATCTCCCTGCAGGTCTGCGCCGCAGGGTCGTCCTCGGTGCCCTGGCCGTCGAGGCTCACGCCCACGTCGTTGATGACGATGCTGGCGCCCTCACTCGCCATCGACAGGGCGAACTCCCGCCCGATGCCGCGTCCCGAACCGGTGATGACGGCGACCCGTCCGTCCAGCAGACCCATGGGTGTCTCCTCGTGTGTGCGGGCGCGTCGCCCGGGTGGCTAGTCGACGGGCACCGCGACGGTCGCGGTGCCCGAGAGCTTCTCCTCGCCCTCACCGTTGACGACCGAGAGCACGAGCGTCGCCCGCCCCTCCCCGTCGACCTCGGCGAGGTCGGTGATGGTGGCGGTCGCGGTGAGCGTCTCGCCCGGCCAGACCTGCTTCGTGAACTTCACGCCCAGGTGACGCATCGCCTCCGGTCCGAACCAGGCCGTGACGACCCGGGCGGTGATCCCGGCGGTGAGCATCCCGTGGCCGAACACCGACGGGTTGCCGAACCTCGTCGCAAGGGTGTCGTCGTGGTGCATCGGGTTGAAGTCGCACGAAGCGCCGGCGTACCTGACGAAGTGCGTGCGCGAGATGGCCTCGACGGTGATCGGCTCGGAGACCGCACCGATCCGGAGATCGGCGAGGCGGGGCGGGGTGGTCGTGCTCACGTTCACTCCTCTCGGGGCCGGCGGTCCTCGGAACCGGCGGAGAGTACCCGCCGGTCCGGGCCGGTCCATACATGCCCCGGGTCGCCCGGCCACCCGTTCCGTGGGAACATCGGAGCCGTGTCGACGCTCGTCTGCTTCCATGCCCACCCCGACGATGAGGCCATGACCACGGCCGGGACCATGGCCCTCGCGGCCGATGCCGGCCACCGGGTCGTGCTCGTCGTCGCCACCCGCGGCGAGGAGGGCGAGGTCGCACCCGGCGTCCTCGGCGCCGGCGTGGAACTGGGCGATCACCGCAGCGACGAGGTGCTGGCCGCCGCCGCCGCGATCGGCATCCACCGGGTCGAGTTCCTCGGCTACCGCGACTCCGGGATGGCGGGCGAGGACACGAACGCCCACCCCGAGTGCTTCGCCGCCGCCGACGTCGAGCAGGCGGCGATGCGCCTCGCGGCGATCCTGCGCGAGGAGGCGGCCGACGTCATCACCGTCTACGACGAACACGGCGGGTACGGCCACCCCGACCACATCCAGGTCCACCGCGTCGGCATCCGGGCGGCCGAGCTCGCCGAGGTCGGGACGGTGTACGAGGCGACGATCGACCGGGACCACCTCATCGCCCTCATGCGGGCCCGTCCCGACGATCTCGGCGATGACAGTCCGCTGCCCGAGGATCCGGACGACCTGAACCTCGGGGTGCCCGGCCACCTCATCACGACCCGGGTCGACGTCACGAGCGTCATCGAGCGCAAGCGGGCCGCGATGCGGGCCCACGGGAGCCAGATCCCGGAGGACTCCTTCTTCCTGCGCATGCCCGAGGACGCCTACGCGATGGCATTCGGCACCGAGTGGTTCACCCGGCGCGGCGCCGCCCCGGGCATCGCGGAGACCGCACTCCCCCTCTGACCCGCGGCGGTACCGGGAGCAGGACGCCGGTGTCCGGTACGGTGCCGCACGGTTCCGAGACCTCCGGGAGGAGAGCACCATGCGCAGCACGCTCCGCCGCACCATCGTCGTCGGCCTCGTCACGGCGATCGCGGTCGCCGGATTCGGCGGCATCGCCGGGGCCACCCCCGCCAAGGTCGCCAAGGACGCCCCGTACGCCAAGCCGGGTCCGTACGCGGCCGGGGTCACCACCCTCCAGCTCGACGACCGCGAGATCGAGGTCTGGTACCCGGCCGAGCGGAGCGCGGTGAAGGGCCGGAGCCGGGACACGTACTACATCCGCGACTGGCTGCCGCCCGCGATCCAACAGGTGCTCGGCGAGGTCAACCCGCCGTACCGGACCAACGCGTACCGCGGGGTGCCCTCGGCGAAGGGCAGGTTCCCGCTCGTCGTGTTCGAGCACGGCTTCGGCGGGTACCGGGACCAGAGCACGTTCCTCACCACGCACCTCGCGCAGTGGGGCTTCGTCGTGGCATCGCCCGACTTCCTCGAGCGCGGACTCGCGGCGCAGCTCGGGGGCGCACCCGCCGCGCCGAAGCCCGGCCTCCAGGTCTTCGACGAGACGGTCGCGGCGGTGCGGGCGGCGAACGCCCGCAAGCGGGGCCCGCTCGCCGGGCGGGTCAAGCCCGGCAAGGTCGGGGTGACCGGGCACTCGGCCGGCGCCCGCGGCACCATCGAGGTCGCCGCCCAACGGTCCAAGCAGGTCGCGGGGTACGTCCCGCTCGCCGGCGCCGCCTCCGGCGGCGTGCGCAACGGCGTGGAGACGCCGGCGATCGTGCCGCCGCCGCTCCCCAACGTGTTCATCGCCGGCGTCCAGGACGGCGTGATCCCGATCGCCGGGATCCAGAGCTACTACACGGACTCCGTCGTCGCCCCGAAGCGCGGGGTGTGGATCGACGGATCCGGGCACCTCACCGCGTTCAGCGACATCTGCGCGATCGGCGCCGGTGGCGGTGGCATCGTCGCGATCGCCCGGGAGGCGGGTCTGCCCGTGCCCGAGAACCTCGCCCGCCTCGGGGAGGACGGCTGCAAGGACCCGGCACTCGAGCCGAAGCAGGTCTGGCCCGTCACGAACCACTACACCACGGCGCTGTTCCGTTACGCGTTCCGCATCGACGCCAAGCCGGTCGGCCTCAACGCGAGGGCGGCCGCAGCGTTCGCGCCCGGCGTCGACGTGGAGTTCACCCAGACCCTCAAGTAGCCCGGCGCCCGGGCGC
>JALRDW010000249.1 GCA_023262065.1 Acidimicrobiia bacterium
GGCATCGGGTGCTTCGGCCAGCCCCGTCGGCGGCCCAGGATCACCGCGAGCGCGAGCGCCGCGATGCCGGCGTTGATGTGGACCACGGTGCCACCGGCGAAGTCGAGGGCGCCACGCTGGAACAGCCAGCCCTCCGGGGAGAACACCCAGTGCGCGACCGGCGAGTAGACGAGCACCCCCCAGAGGCCGAGGAAGATGACCCAGGCCGAGAACTTCATGCGGTCGGCGATCGCGCCCGAGATGAGGGCGGGCGTGATGACCGCGAAGGTCATCTGGAACACCATGAAGAGCAGCGGCGGGATGGTCAGGGCGGAGAAGCCCGGAGGTGCGACGTCAGCGGCGCCGCTCAACCCGGCGAAGTCGAGGTTCCCGATGAGCGACGACCCGCCGCCGAACGCGAGCGAGTAGCCGATGGCCGCCCAGATGACCACCATGAGTCCCATCGAGACGAAGTTCTGCATGAGCATGTTGAGCACGTTCTTCGCGCGCACCATGCCGCCGTAGAAGAGCGCCAGGCCCGGGGTCATGAACAGCACGAGCGCTGCCGACACCAGCACCCATGCGGTATCTCCTGCGTTGATCTCCATGTGCACCACCTCGTTCAGGAATCGGTGAGGGGACCGTAAGGTGGTGGTGTTACGGGCGTGTTTCGGTGGCGTACTGAGTCTGTGACGGGACGGTCAGCCGACGAGCGAGCGCTGGACCTCGTCCGCCGGGACCGGGCGGGACACGAGGTAACCCTGCACCGCATCGCAGCCGAGACCGACCAGCCGGTCGAGCTGGGCCTCGGTCTCCACCCCCTCGGCCACCACCCGGAGGCCGAGGGCGTGCCCGAGGCTGAGCACCGCGGTCACGATCGCCTCGTCGTCGGCATCGGTGCCGAGACCGTCGACGAAGGACCGGTCGATCTTCACGACGTCGACCGGGAACCGCTTCAGGTAGTACAGCGACGAGTAGCCAGTTCCGAAGTCGTCGATCGCCACCCGCACCCCGAGCTCGTGGAGTCGCTGGAGCACCTCGGCCGAACCGTTGGCCATGAGGGTGCCCTCGGTGACCTCGATGCACAGCTGCCGGGGGGCGATGCCGGCGTCGTCGATCGCGGCGCGCACCGTCGCGACGATGTCCTCGTGCTCGAACTGCCGGGCCGAGAGGTTCACCGCGATGCTGAAGTCGGAGTCCACCGTGCCGTCGGCCATCCAGGTGCCGACCTGACGACAGGCCTCGGTGAGCACGAAGGCACCGATGCCGCCGATGATGCCCGTCTCCTCGGCGAGGTCGACGAAGTCGCTCGGCGGGACGACCCCACGCTCGGGGTGCCGCCAGCGCACGAGTGCCTCGAGCCCCTCGATCCGATCCGCTGCGAGATCCACGATGGGCTGGTACTCGACGATGAACTCGCCCCGCTCGAGCGCGGTGTGCAGCGCGATCTCGATCTCGAGCCGTCGCTGGGTCACCGCCCGCAGCTCGTCGTCGAAGATCTCCCAGCGGGCCTTGCCCCGTTCCTTGGCCCGGTACATCGCAGCGTCCGCGTCGCGCAGCATCGAGCCGGGTGTGGCACCCGGGCCACCGATCGCCACCCCGACGCTGCCGGAGAGGCGGATCGTCTGACCGGAGAGCTCGATCGGCTCCGCGATCACGTCGAGCACCCGTTGGGCCACGTCGGCGATGACCCGCCGGGCCTCATCGGGATCGAGGTCCTCGCAGAGGACGGTGAACTCGTCCCCGCCGAAGCGCGAGATGGTGTCACCGGCCCGGGCCGCGTTGCGCAGCCGGTCCGCGATGACCACGAGCAACTCGTCGCCCGCCTCGTGCCCGAGGCTGTCGTTCACGTGCTTGAAACGGTCGAGGTCCACGAAGAGCACGGCGTCGATCCGCGCGCTCCGAGCGGCCCGGGCGAGCGCGATCTGGAGGACCTCGGTGAACAGGGCCCGGTTCGGCAGGCCGGTGAGCGCATCGTGGTGGGCCTGGTGGGCGAGGCGGACCTCGGCCTCCTTGCGGTCGATCGCGATGCCGGCGAGCGCCTGGAGCGTGTCGATGAGCTCGCGCTCCTCATCCGTCGGCGTGTGGACGTCCGGCCAGTACACCCCGATCGTCGCGATCGTCTCGCCGGACTCGGGGTCGAGGACCGGGGTCGAGAGCATCGAGCGCAGCCCGGCCCGCAGCATGACCGGGGCGAAGGCGGCGAGGGCGGGTTCGGTACCGATGTCCGCCGTGCGGACCTGCTTCCCCGTCGCCGCCGCTCGACCGCAGGCCGCGGTGTCCGGAGCGATCGGGATCGAGCGCATGCCGAGGGCGATCTCCTCCGGGATGCTCGGCCCGGCGAGGAAGTTGAGCACGCCGTCCTCCACCCGCATCATCGACACCTTCGAGTGCGGGAGGTACTGCTCGATGAGATCGCACAGCGTCGACAGCGTGGTGGAGAGTGGCGCGCCCCCGACCACGAGGCGCAGGAACTCCGCCTGATCGTGCACGAGACGCTCGGACCGGCGGCGTTCGGTGATGTCGCGGGTCGTGATGACGATGCCGGCCACCGCGGGCTCGTGGCGCAGGTCGGTGAGGGTGGACTCGCAGAACCGCCACGTGCCGTCGCGGCCGAGCATGCGGTACTCGACGACGGGCGAGGGCGCGCCCGCCCCCTCGGGCAACTCGACGATGGAGCGGAACGCGGTCGCCATGATGTCGAGGTCGTTCGGGTGCACGATCGCCGGTCGCGTCGCCCGACGTCGGGAGATCGCCTCGGACACCCCGAAGAGCTGCTCGGCCTTCGCACTGCGGTAGAGCACGTTCCCGGTCGAGTCCACGATCGACACCGCGTCGCCGAGGTTGTGCACGACCTCGGTGAACCGCCGCGCCTCTTGGGCCACCCGCTCCTCGAGCGCACGCCGCTGGGTCAGATCGCGGACGGTGAAGAGCCGTGAGGTGCCGGTGCCGGAGTCGAAGGGCGAGCCCGAGATCTCGACCCACACGTAGGAGCCGTCGGCCCGCCGCAGTTGCACGTCGCGGGGCGGGACCCGGTCATCGAGGGTCCACCGTGCGACCTCCGCCGCCGCGCGCTCGAGCATGTCCGGATGGAGGTAGTCGAGCAGCCGGGTCCCGATGAGCTCGTCCGCCCGGAACCCGCTCATCCGTTCCGTCTCGGCGCTCACGTAGGCGATGCCCTGACCCTCCGCCGTGACGATGACCCCGTCGGCGGTCGACTCGACGATCGACCGGAACCACGACTCCGACCGGGCGAGTTGCTCGGCGAGGCGCACGTGCTCGGTGATGTCGTGGGCCTTGAGGGTGTAGAAGGTGCGGCCGTCGGCGCCGCGGTGCTGGGAGACGTCGACCATGGTGAGCACCGGCTCGCCGTCGAGGTCGATGTAGGTGGCACGCCCGCTCCAGTGGCCGTGCTCGGCGAGCGCCGGCAGCGCCTCGTCCTCGTAGACCCGCAGCGTGTCCGCGTCGAGGCGCATCACGACGGTCGCCTCCACGCCCGTGAAGTCGCGCACCGACGCCGGGATCCCGAGGCGGATGCGCGCCGTCGGGTTCGCGTACTCGATGCTCCCGCGGGTGTCGAGGATGAACGCGATGTCCTCGGAGGTGTTCACGAGGGCGCGCAGTCGGTCGGCGTCACCCTCCATGTAGGTGCGCACCGACACGTCCTCGAGGATGCTCACGTACGACGCATCCCGTCCCGATCCGACCCGGTTGATCCAGTTGCGGATGTGGCGGATCTCGCCGTCCGGCCGCCAGATGCGGAACTGCCCGGCCCACTCGCCGTGCTCGATCAGCGCCGCGCGGGCCTCGTCGATGTGCACCGCGTGCACGTCGTCGATCATCTGGATCTCGTCGTCGCGGGTGCCGATCAGTTCGGCGGCCGGGCGACCGGAGATCTCCTCCCACCGCGAGTTGACGTAGGTGATGATCCCGGACGCGTCGGTGTAGATGACCCCGAGCGGCGACGACTCGACGATCGAACGGAGCCGGCGCAACTCCTCGATGTCGAGTGCCGTCACCGCGGCGAGATCACGCTCCGCGGATGCGTACGCACTCTCTGCGGTCGTCTCCGATTGCATCTGGCCGTCAGCCCCGATCGGTGGTCCACGGCCCTGCCCCGGGCCTGAGGGCAGCCTAAACCCGGCGACCTCCCCCGGCAAGCACAGAACGTGTCCGTACGACCACCCGGAGTGCGGGCGTCGCTCAGTCCGCCCCGGCCGCCCGGGCCCGCAGGACCGTGGCCTTGCCCACCCCCCAGGCCAGCAGGAGCGGCCCCAGTTCCGGGTCCACGGCGGCCAGATCGGGCGGGGCGAGGGCGTAGACGTCGGTCGGATCCGCCCGGGCCTCGAACGGATCCCGGGCCACGTGGGGCACCCCGAGGCCGGCCAGCACCGCCCCGGGCTCCCGGTGGGCGGAGCGGACGATCGAGAGCGGGGTGGCCCGCTGGTCGGCCGGATCGAGGTCCAGCAGCGCTGCGACCTCGCCCACCACCCGGTCGGTCGCCGCAGCGGCGGCCGCCGCGAGGTCGGCCACCGCCGCCCCGGTCGCCGCCGTCGGCCGCCAGACGGCGAGCACCCCACCGGCGCGATCGGTGAGCCAGCGACCGAGACCGGCCTCGAGCCCGTCCATGAGCGGCACCCGGACCTCGGCGAGGAGCCGCATCCCGCGGTCCGCGGCCGCCGCCGGATCGGCACCCGGATCGGTCGCGGTGCGCCGAAGCGCGTCCGGCAGTTCGTGCTGATCAGCCATGAGCCCCCATGATGCCCCCGTGCGGATCCTCGCGACGGCGGTGTTCGAACGCATCGTCTACCACTGCGCCTGCCTCGACGACGCCGAACCCGGTCGGCCCGTGCTCGAGGTCGATGCGATCCTGCGTGAGGGCGACGCCGACGGTCCGCTGCTGCTGCCGATGGCCGAGCTCAAGCGCATGCTCGGCTTCACCCGGGCCGAGCACCACATCGCCGAGTTCCGGAACCAGGGCCGCACCGAGACCCGCGACGGGGTCGAGTACCTGACGTTCCCGGTCTGGAAGGACCTCGGACGTCCCTGACCCCGACGGGTCGGGCGACGCCGACCGCCCCCACGACCTCAACTCTCGAGGACGTCGCCCTCCATGCGATTCACGGTGCAGCCGAGATCCTCGAGGTAGGTGATCGAGGCGGCGATCGCGTCGGGTTCGCCGGTGATCTCGAGGATCGTCCAGCCCGAGTGCGCCTCGACGTTCGCCCGCCGGATGCTCGGGATCACGTCGTATCGCTTGATGATCTCGTAGACCATCGGGCGGTCGACGAGTTCCTCGGGGAACGACACGAACAGGCGCTGGCTGGTGCTCACGGGCGCAGGCTAGCGACCACGGCGACGGTGCGCACCGCCAACGATCCCGACCGCGCCGAGTGCATCGGCCGGCTCCTGCACGAGGCCGGTGATGAACGGACCGAACTCGGCGTACCGGGCGGAGACCTCGTCGAAGCGCATCTCGTAGACGATCGCCTTGAGTTGCATCGGGTCGTCGGCGAACAGCGTGACGCCCCACTCCCAGTCGTCGAGGCCGGTGGAACCCGTGATGAGCTGCACGACCCGACCGGCGTACGTCCGCCCGACGCGCGCGTGGCCCGCCATGAGCTCCTTGCGGGCCGCGAAGTCGAGCGAGTACCAGTTGTCGTCCCCGGAACGCCGCTTCGACATCGGGTAGAAGCAGATCGCCGCCTTCGCAGGCAGGGTCGGGTGCACCCGCTGCTCCCGGTAGTGCGCCATGCGCTCGGACCACGCGGCGAGACGGGTGGCGACCTCGGTCGCGTCGGTGATGCCCTCCTCGCCCGCGAGCCGGGCCCGCTCGTCGTCCTCGGTCGACATGTACTCGGATCCCTCGGTGAGCGACACGTACGACCAGGCGATCCGCACGGCACCGGTCGCGAGGATCTCGTGCTGGAACCGCTGCAGGCGCGCGAGATCCGGCCCGATCGCCATCACCCCGAGGTCCGCCTTGTGGCCGAGCACCGGGAACCAACGGGCCTGATGCCCGTCGACCAGCAGCGCCGCGTGGGCTCGGAGCACCTCGTCGTGCGCGACCGCGAGGTCGACCTCGCCGTCGCGTACGACGTGGAGGAACAGGTGGAGGACGCCCCAGCCCTCGGACGGGATCACCGGTGTGGTCACGGCGTCGAGGCTAGGCCGAGCACGCTCAGGCGCTCGCAGTCGGCCCGTCGCCGTCGGCCCCACCCAGGAGTCCGCCGAGCGAGGTGACCTCGTCGGCCGGCGGCGCCGTCACGGTGATGTCCGCGCCGTAGTCGAACAGGTCGAGGCGGACCTCGGCGTCCACCCCGCCCGTGGCGAGGGTGGCGGCGAACCGCACCGGCCGGTCCCGCCCATCGACCCAGACGTCGACCGGGATCTGCGCCCCGGCGACCCCGAAGGCACGCCGCAGGTCCTCCCGGCGGTCCTCAGGTGCACGGTCGATCGCATCGGCGAGGCTGATCGTGCCGCGGAAGTGCGTGGCCTCGACACCGCGGATGGTGTCCGTGCCGATCCGCTCGACCCGGGTCACCCCGCGCAGCATGTCGAGGACACCGGTCGGGTCGGTCGAGGCGCCACCCATGGTGGCCAGCGGGATCTCGGCCCACGAGCCGCCGAGCAGCGCACCGGCCACATCCCCGACGTCGAGGTACAGCCGGCCATCGACGACACGGGCCTCGAGGTCCGCGTCCCCGAGGCCCGGGATGCCGAGTCCGGCGAGCGAGATCGAGAACCGTGCCGCGTCGTGCTCGAAGTCGATCGCACCGTCGAGCGGCACGGTCATGTCCCGACCCGCCGCGCGCACGGACACCTCCCCCTCCATGCGGACGCTGCGGGCCGCGCGGGCGTCGTCGTACCCGGCGACGATGAGCTCGGCGTCGGACAGGTCGCCCGTGCGGGCCGAACCGGAGGTGCCGTTCCCGCATGCCGCGAGTGCCAGCACCAGTGCGCCGACGGCGACGGTGCTCGTGAACCTGGGTGCCCGCATCGGTGGTCCTCCTCGGTGGGCGACTGGGCGAGAGGTTAGGACCCCCGGGTGGGCCCGGCCCGTCGGCCCCGGTCCGGATCCGGGCCCGGTCGCGGATCGGGCGCCCCCGAGGGGGCGCCCGATCGACGTACCAGTGGTGGCGGGTGGCTAGAAGTCGCCCATCCCGTCCATGCCCGGCATCCCGCCGCCCGGCATGGCCGGGGCCGGCTCGGGCTTCTCGGCGACGACGGCCTCGGTGGTGAGGAACAGCGCCGCGATCGATGCCGCGTTCTGCAGCGCCGAGCGGGTCACCTTCGCGGCGTCGATGACGCCGGCCTTCACGAGGTCCTCGTACTCGCCGGTACCGGCGTTGAGGCCGTGGCTGCCCTTGAGGCTGCGCACCTTCTCCACGATGACACCACCCTCGAGACCGGCGTTGAGCGCGATCTGCTTGAGCGGCTCCTCGAGCGCCCGTGCCACGGTGCGCGCACCGGTGGCCTCGTCACCCTCGAGCGTGTTCGCGAGCTCGAGCACCTTGGCCTGGGCCCGGAGCAGCGCCACGCCACCACCGGGGACCACACCCTCCTCGACCGCGGCCTTCGTGGTCTGGACGGCGTCCTCGATGCGGTGCTTCTTCTCCTTGAGCTCGACCTCGGTGGCCGCGCCGACCTTGATGATCGCGACGCCGCCGCTGAGCTTGGCCAGACGCTCCTGGAGCTTCTCAC
>JALRDW010000005.1 GCA_023262065.1 Acidimicrobiia bacterium
GCCCGCAGGGAGGCCCTCGCCGCGGAACGGGCCCGCGGTCGGCCCGACCCCGGTGAGGGCGTGGGCCGCGAGGACCACGGCGGCGGAGTTCCAGGTCGGCTGCTCGACCGGGTACAGCTCGCCCTCGGTGTCCCAGGCCTCCCCGTCGAAGTTCATGCCCGTCCAGTACCCGCCGCCGTCGGCCCGCAGGAACTGCACCCAGCCGAACAGCTCGAGGGCGCGGTCGGTGGCGCCGATGGCGTCGAGGGCCATGACGAGTTCGCAGGTCTCGGCCGCGGTGACCCACGGCTGGTCGGAGACGCAGCGCACGCCGCGGCCCGGGGCCACGAAGGTGTCCCAGTGGGCGGCGAGGCGCGCGTGGGCCGCCTCGCCGCGCAGCACGCCGCCGAGGATCGGGTAGTACCAGTCCATCGCCCAGCGGGCCTTGTCGAGGAACCGTTCCGGCCGGTGGGCGATCGCGATGGCGAGCGCACCGAGCGAGAGCTCCCAGTCGGGGCGTTCGTGGCCCAGTCGCTCGGCGATCGCGATCGCGTGCTTGAGGCTCGCATGGATGCTCGAGGATCCGGTGAGCAGCGCGCCGTCGGCCGGGTCGTCACCGCGCCATGCGATCTCGCCGGTCTCGGTCTGGTGTCCGAGCGCGAAGTCGATCGCCGCCTCCACCGCGGGCCAGAAGTCGCGCAGGAACGCGGTGTCGCCCGTGCACAGGTAGTGGTGCCAGACGCCGTTGGCGATGTAGCAGGTGACGTTCGTGTCGAGCGTGGGGTCCTTCACCTCGTCGCCGACGTAGTACGCGTGCCAGGAGCCCTCGCGGTGCTGCATGGTGCGCAGCCACTCGTAGGCGCGGGCGGCGTCATCGTGGCGTCCGCCGAGGTCGAGGGCCATCGCCGCCTCGACGAGGTTCCACGGATCGGTGTGCTCGCCGGGAGTCCACGGGATGTTGCCGTCGGGCAGCTGGATCGCGGCGATGGCCGTGACCGTCTCGTCGAGCTGGGCGACGGTGAGGATGCCGGGGACCTCGCGCAGCAGGCTCACGCGGCGGTCCTCCGCGCGCCCGCGCCCTTGTGGGAGTAGATGATGACGCTCTTGCCGAGGATCGGGTTGAGTGCGTCGTCGATCGCGTTCAACCACCGGGGTTGCTTCATGAGCTGGTGCACGAGCAGATCGTGGTACTTGCGGGCGAGGAACCGGTCCGAGTTCTCCACTCCGCCGGCGCACCGGATCCACCAGTACGGCGAGTGCAGTGCATGGCGGTGGTCGACGCCGTCGAGCGACAGGCCGGCGCGCCGCAACTTCGCCTCGAGGTCGGCGCGTCGGTAGATGCGGACGTGGCCGCCCGGCGTGTCGTGGTACTTGTCGTCGAGGGCCCAGTTGATGCGCTCGGGGAACCGGTTCGGCACGGTGACGGCCATCCGGCCGCCCGGCCTGAGCACCCGGAACAACTCGGCGATCGCCCGGTCGTCGGCCCAGAGGTGCTCGAGGACCTCGGAGCAGACGACCACGTCGAACGCGTCGTCGGGGAACGGGAGGTTGAGCGCGTCGCCGTTCGTGACGCCGCCCGGGGCGTCGCTGGTGGTGCCGGGGATCTCACCGGCGGCGAGCATGCCGCCGACCACCGCGCGCACGTCCTTGAGCTCCGACTCGGAGTAGTCGAGCGCGACGACGGTCGCGCCCCGTCGCCACGCCTCGAACGCGTGTCGTCCGCCGCCGCACCCCATGTCGAGGATGCGCATGCCGGGCCGGAGCCCGATCCGATCGAAGTCGACGGTGAGCATCAGGCGCGCCCCTCGCGTTCGTCGAGCGCCGCGTACCAGTGCTCGATCATCCCCTCGGCGGTGCGCCGCCACGTGAACTTGCCGAGCACCCGCTCGCGGCCGGCCGCTCCGAGGCGGTCCCGCAGCGGGGCGTCGTCGAGCATGCGCCCGATCGCCATCGCGAGGGCGCCGGGATCTCCGGGCTCGACCGTGAGTGCGGCCTCGCCGTCCGGCCCGACGACCTCGGGGAGGGCGCCGCCGGTCGTGGCGACGAGGGGCACCCCGCAGGCCATGGCCTCGATGGCGGGCAGCGAGAAACCCTCGTACAGCGAGGGGACCACGGCGACCTGGGCCTCGGCGTAGAGCTCGACGATGCGCTCCTGGGGCACGCCGGAGACGAACTCGACGTGTCCGGTGAGGCCCAGACGCTCGATGAGTGCGGGCGTCGCGCTCTTCTCCTTGGTCCGGCCGATGATGACGAGGTGCGCCTCGGGGTTCTCGGTGCGCAACTTCGCGAGCCCCTCGAGCAGCGGTGTGAGGCCCTTGAGCGGCACGTCGGCGCTCGCGGTCGTCATGAGGCGACCGGGGACCCGGGCGACGTGGGGCATCGGGCGGAAGATCTCCTCATCGACGCCGACGGGCACGATGTGGAGCCGCTCCTCGGCGACGCCCATCTGGGCGACGATGTCACGCTTCGAGGACTGCGACACCGTGACGAGGCGCGGGAACTCCCGGGCGACCTTCATCTGCATGCCGAGGAACGCGTACCAGCGACGCAGCTGGTAGCGGCGGTAGGCGTTCGCAGCGTGCTCGAGCTCGAGGTCCCGGTCCACCGTGATGGGGTGGTGGAGGGTCGCCACGACCGGCCAACCGTCCTGCATCATCCCGAGGAGGCCGGTGCCGAAGCACTGGTTGTCGTGGATGAGGTCGAAGTCGGCCCGCCGGGTGCGCAGGTACTTGCGGGCCCGCACGCTGAAGGCCCACGGCTCCGGGAACCCGCCGGTGCACATGTACGCGAACTCGGCGAGGTCGGTGCCGTCCCGGAACTCCCACGGCCACGGCACCCGGAACGGGTTCGAGGACCGGTACAGGTCGAGGCCGGGGATCTTGACGAGCTGCTCGGGGTCGTCGAGCTCGGGCCAGGGCTGGCCGGCGAGGACCTCGATGTGGTGGCCGAGGGCGGCGACCTCCCGGGCCACGTACCGGCTGTAGACGCCCTGCCCACCGCAGTGGGGGTTGCCGCGGTAGATGAGCCAGGCGACCCGGAGCGGCCGGTCGGTGGGGTTCTTGGGGGAAGCGGGGGAGGCCATGAGGGGGACAGTCTCCCGGCGCCGGGCCCCTCCGGGCAAACCTCGCACCACGGTCCGATCGCCCCGCCGGTACCCTCCGGCCCGTGCACCGTGCCGTCCCGCCCGGGTTCCGGGCCGTCGCCGACCCCCGCGGGAACCCCGCCGGGACCCGGATCGGCTGGCTCGAGGAGACCCCCGAGGGCCCGACCCGGCTCGTCGTCGCCCGCCCCGACGGCTCCGACCGGACCGCCCTCCACCCTCCGGCCCGTCGGACCCCGCCGACCTGGGGCGGAACCTGGACCTGGTGCGGTGGGGACGCCGTCCTCCTCGTGGCCGCCGACGGCCGCCTCCTGCGGGTCGGCCTCGACGGTCCGGTCACCGAGGTGCAGCCGGCCGACGGGACCCGCCGGCTCGGTCCCGCCGCCTCGCCCGACGGCCGGTGGGTCGCGTTCGCCGCCGAGACCGCGACCGAGCAGCGCATCCTCGTCGCGGCGACCGACGGCGGACCGGCGCGGCCGGTGTCGACCGCCGACTTCGCGTGGGACCCCGCTTGGTCGCCCGCCGGGGACGCGCTCGCCTGGCACGAGTGGGACCACCCGGACATGCCGTGGGACGCGTCCCGCATCGTGGTGGCGACCTTCGCCGACGGTGTCGTCGGCACGGGGCACGTCGTGGCCGGGGGGAGCGCCGAGCAGGTCGGCCAGCCCCGGTGGTCGCCGGACGGCGCGCGCCTCGCATGGGTGAGCGACGCCACCGGGTGGCTGACCGTGTGGGTGGGCGGTGCGCGAGGCGAGGATCCGTACCCGCTCCTCTCCGAGCGGTTCGAGGCCGCCGAGGCGCCGTGGGGCGCGGGACAGCGCTCGTTCGCCTGGTCACCCGACGGCGGTGCCGTCGCGTACTGCCGCAACGAGGACGGCTTCGGCGCGCTGTGCCGCGCGCCGGTGCGCGGTGGTCCGATCGCCACCGGCGACCTCGTGGCGCGCGCCTGGCACCACGGGATCGACTGGGGTCCGAGCGGGATCGTCGCCGTGCGATCCGGGGCCCGCACCCCGCCGCGCATCGTGGTGCACCGGGGGGACGGTGAGCGCCTCGATCTCGCCGACGGCGATCCGCCCGGGTTCTCGCGGGACGCGCTCGTCGAACCCGAGGTGCTGCGGTGGAGATCGGGATCATCCGACGTGTCGGGCCTGCTGTACCGGCCCCCGGGCCCGGCGCGGCCGCCGGTGCTGGTCGACTGCCACGGCGGCCCGACCGGCGGGGCGACCGTGCGCTGGATCGCGGACGTCGCCGACGCCGTGGCTCGGGGTTGGGCCGTGCTGCGTCCGAACCCGCGCGGATCGACGGGCGCGGGCCGCGCGTACCTCGCCGCGCTCGAGGGCCGTTGGGGCGAGGCCGACGTCGAGGACGTGGTCGCCGGGATCGAGTCGGTGCGGGCCCGGGGTGATCTCGACGGCGACCGGATCGCGATCGTCGGCGGCAGTGCGGGCGGCATGCTCGCCCTCCTCGTGGCGCTCCGTCGTCCCGATCTGGTGCGGGCCTGCGCCGTCGCCTACGCGGTCACCGACCTGCGAGCGCTCGCCGCGGTGGAGTACCGCTTCGAGCAGCATTACACCGAGTGGCTCGTCGGCCGCCTCCCCGAGCACGAGTCGGTGTACCTCGAGCGGTCCCCGATCACCCGCGCTGCGTCGTTGCGGGTGCCCACGCTCATGCTCCACGGCGACGCCGATCCGGTCGTGCCGATCGACCAGACCCGCGCGTTCGCGGCTGCGGCGCGAGCGGCCGGTGCGCCGGTGGAGGTCCACGAGTACGCGGGCGAGGGTCACGGCTGGTCGCGACCCGGGACCGTGGCGGACGCCGACGCCCGCACTGCGGCGTTCCTCGCTCGCGCGGTGCTGTCGTGACGACGGTGGTGTACGCCGGGCCGAAGCGGGGCATCGACCGTGCGGTGCTGCTCGCGCACGGCGCCGGTGCCGACCTCGAGGCACCCGCCCTCGTCGCCGTCGCCGACGCCCTCGCGGTGCATGGCATCCCGTCGCTGCGGTTCAACTACCCGTACCGCGACGCCGGCAGGAAGGCGCCCGATCGCCCTGCGGTGCTGCTCGCCGCCACCCGCGCCGCGGCGGCCGATCTGGCGAGGCGCACCAAGCTCGACCCGGCCCGCATCGTGGTCGGCGGCCGGTCGATGGGCGGCCGGTACTGCTCGCTCGTGGTCGCCGACGCCGACGATCCGCTCCCGACCCTGGGCCTCCTGCTGCTCGGCTACCCGCTGCATCCGGCGGGCCGGCCCGACCAGCCCCGGGTCGAGCACCTGAGCCGGATCCGGGTACCCACGATGTTCGTCAGCGGGACCCGTGACGCGCTCGGTGCGAAGGATGCACTGCGCCGCGCGGCCCGACGGGTCGACGGACCGGTCGCGTGGCACTGGGTCGAGACCGGTGACCACGCGTTCAAGCCGCTGAAGTCGTCGGGTCTGAGCCGCGAGGCGGTGCTGGCGGAGCTCGCCGCGGCGAGCGCGGACTGGGTCGCCTCGCTCTGAGGTCGGGGCCTCGCCGGGCGCGCCCGCGGGCTGCCGTCTAGCCTCGCCGCCATGTCGACGATCCCGCAGATGAACACCCTCCGCTTCGAGCAGGACGGCCACGTGGCCCGGCTCACGATGAACCGTCCGGACAAGCTCAACGCGTTCAGCACCGAGATGTGGGACGAGATGCGCGAGCTCGGCGCACGGCTCCTCGCCGATCCGGGCGACGTCCGGGCACTCGTGCTCATCGGGGAGGGTCGTGCGTTCTCGAGCGGCATCGACACGAGCGTGTTCGCCGAGCGCGGCGACTTCGGTGCGGTGAGCGACGGGGCGACGGCCCGGGACCGGGACCCGTGGATCGACGTCGTGCTGCGCACCCAGGACGCGTACAACTGGCTCGAGGAGGCGCCGTTCGCCACCATCGCCGCGGTGCGCGGCTACGCCCTCGGCGCCGGGTTGCAGGCCGCGCTCGCCTGCGACATCCGGGTGTTCGCCCACGGTGTGGACGTCGGACTGCTCGAACTGAAGTACGGGATCATGCCGGACCTCGGTGGCACGCAGCGCCTGACGAAGCTCGTCGGTCCGGGTCGGGCCAAGGAGATGATCCTCATGGGCGCCCGTATCGACGGCGCGGAGGCGCACCGTCTCGGCATCTGCGAGCGGTACGTGCCGGACGAGGAGCTCGAGACCACGGTCGATGCGATGGCCGAGCGCATCGCAGCCCAGCCCCCCATCGCGGTGCGCACGTCGAAGCGCGCGGTCGAGGCCGCGACGCACCTGGCGTTGCGGGACGGCCTCATGTTCGAGGCCACCGGCCAGACCGAGTGCATGCGCTCCGAGGACATGCGCGAGGCCATCGGTGCGTTCATCGAGGGTCGCCCGCCGGTGTACCGCAACCGCTGAGCGCGCCCGCCCGTCGGGGAGACCCGTCGGAGGACGCGACCGGGTCTAGCCTTGTCGGCCATGTCGTCGGTCCGCGTCCGCCCGGGTGATCCCCTGCAGGGGACCGTGCGCGTCTCGGGGGCCTCGAAGAACTCGGGTTGCAAGCAACTCGCGGCGGCGCTCCTCGCCGAGGGGACGACCACGGTCACGAACGTCCCGTCGGTCGCCGACCTCGAGGTCATGCTCGACGTGCTCACGGCGATGGGGGTCGGGGTCGAACGGCTCGGGTCCGACGCGCTGCGCCTCGACACCACGGGGGAGCTGACCCCTGAGGCGCCCTACGAGCTCGTCACCCGGATGCGCGCCTCCATCAACGTGCTCGGCCCGCTCCTCGCACGGTGCGGCGAGGCCCGGGTCGCGATGCCCGGCGGCGACAACATCGGGCAGCGCAAGCTCGACATGCACTTCCGAGGCCTCGAGGCGATGGGGGCCAAGTTGAGCGTCACCCACGGGTACATCGAGGGGTCGGCGCACGGGCTCCACGGCGCCCGGATCGTGCTCGAGTTCCCCAGCGTCGGCGCGACCGAGAACCTCCTCACCGCTGCGGTCCTCGCGGACGGCGTCACGACCATCGAGAACGCGGCCCGGGAGCCGGAGATCCGCGACCTCGCCACACTGCTCAACCGGATGGGCGCGCGCGTCCACGGTGCGGGCACCTCGACCATCGAGGTGGAGGGGGTGCGCGCGCTCGCGAGCGTCGACACCGAGCTCTGCGGCGACCGCATCGAGGCCGGCACCTACCTGACGGCGCTCGGCGTCGCCGGCGGCGAGATCGACCTCGAGGGGATCCGGCTCGACCAGCTCGAGATGGTGGTGGTGAAGCTGCGCGAGATGGGGATGCGCATCGATGCCACCGACCACGGCCTGCGGGCGCGCTGCGAACGTCGGCTGGCCTCGGTGGACGTCGCGACCCTGCCGTTCCCGGGGTTCGCCACCGACTTCATGCCGATGACCGTGGCCCTCCTCGCCGTCTGCGACGGCACGGCGATCGTCAGCGAGAACGTCTTCGACAACCGGTTCTCCTTCATCGGCGAGCTCCGGCGCATGGGGGCCGACATCCGCACCGAGGACCGTCACGCCGTCGTGCGCGGGGTGCCCCGGCTCTCCGGGGCGCCGGTCCGGGCCTTCGACGTGCGGGCCGGGGCCGCGCTGGCGATCGCCGGCCTCGGGGCCGAGGGGGAGACGGTGGTCCACGACTGGCACCACGTCGACCGCGGCTACGTCGACCTCCCGGCCCGCCTCGCGGACCTCGGCGCGTGGGTCGAGCGCGTCTGAACCGTCCGCCGTCCGGGCCCACCGCATCCGGGGTCCCCCGGGAAGCCGTGGCAGACTGCGGGCGTTGTCCCACGGTGCACGACCGAACGGTCGTCGACCGGACGAGCAGGACGAGGTGGTGGCGATGAGCGACACGATGGTGGCCGGGGTGCTCGATGCGATCGAGGCGATCCGACCCGCGCTCCAGGCCGACGGTGGCGACATCGTCTTCAACACGATCGACGATGACGGTGTCGTGCACGTGAGCCTCGTCGGCGCCTGCGGCACCTGCCCGGTCTCGACGATGACACTCAAGGCCGGCGTGGAACGGATCATCATGGACCGCGTCCCCGGGGTGACCGAGGTCGTCGCCGACAACGCCGAGTGACCGGCCCGGACTGACCAGCCAGCCATGCCCCCGGACCCTGCGGCACTCGTCGAGCGTGCCGTCACCGGCGATCGCGGCGCGGTCGCCAAGCTCATCTCGATCGTCGAGGCGGGCGGCCCGCGCTCGTTCGAGGTGGCGGCCCTGCTCCACCCCCACACCGGTCGCGGGTACACCATCGGGCTCACCGGGGCGCCGGGTGCGGGCAAGTCGAGCCTGACCGACGCACTCATCGGACGCATCCGCCGCGACGGGGATGAGGTCGGCGTGGTCGCGATCGACCCCACGAGTCCGTTCACCGGGGGCGCGATCCTCGGAGACCGCGTGCGGATGCAGGAACACGCCACCGACCGGGGCGTGTACATCCGCTCGATGGCCACCCGTGGGCATCTCGGCGGCTTGGCGCTCGCGACCCCTCAGGCCGTGCGGGTGCTCGATGCGGCCGGCAAGCCCTGGATCATCATCGAGACGGTGGGGGTCGGCCAGGTCGAGGTCGAGATCGTCGGCACCGCCGACACGACGGTCGTCGTCGTCAACCCGGGCTGGGGCGACGGCGTGCAGGCCAACAAGGCGGGGCTCATGGAGATCGCCGACGTGTTCGTGGTGAACAAGTGCGACCGGGACGGGGCGGCCGAGACGGTGCGGGACCTGGAGATGATGCTCGACCTCTCCGGGCATCCGGAGTGGCGGGCACCGATCGTGCAGACCGTCGCCACCACCGGGCGCGGGGTCGACGAGTTCTGGGACGCGATCGGGGCGCACCGGTCGTTCCTGCTCGAGGCGGATCGTCTCGCCGGTCGTCGGGACCAGCGCACCCGCGAGGAGGTCCGCAGGATCGTCCTCGCCCGCCTCATCGACGCGGCCGACGCGCGCTGCGCCGGTCCCGCCTTCGAGGCCCTCGTGCGCGAGGTCGCCGAGCGACGCACCGATCCCTACACGGCGGCCGCCACCCTGCTCGACGATTGAGCTCCGGCGGACGGCGTGGGCCCGCCGCTAGCCTGCGCCGCCATGGCTGACCCCACCCCCTCCGACGCCCTCGTCCTCACCGAGCGCCACGACGACGGCATCGCCGTCATCCGGCTGAACCGGCCGCCGATGAACCCGCTGTCGCGCGCGCTGCTCACCGAGCTCGGCGATGCGGCCCTCGCGCTCGCGGCGGACCCCACGCTGCACGCGGTGCTCGTGCTCGGATCGGAGAAGGCGTTCGCCGCCGGGGCCGACATCACGGAGTTCGGCGGACCGGAGGCGGCGGCCGAGATCGGGACGATCTTCCGGCGCGCGTTCGACTCGCTCGCCGCGATCCGACGTCCGGTGGTCGCCGGCGTGCGCGGGTTCGCGCTCGGCGGTGGCATGGAGCTCGCCCTCGCGTGCGATCTCCGGGTCGCCGCGCCGAACGCCCGCTTCGGCCAGCCCGAGATCCTGCTCGGCATCATCCCGGGGGCGGGTGGCACCCAGCGATTGGCGCGCCTCATCGGGCCGGCCCGGGCCAAGGACCTCGTGTGGACGGGCCGCACCCTGCGGGCCGAGGAGGCCCTCGCCTGGGGGCTCGTCGATCGGGTGCTCGAGGACGAGGACTTCGAGGCGGCCGCCCTCGCGTTCACCCGGTCGCTGGCCACCGGGGCCGTGGTCGCGATGGGGTCGGCCAAGCGGGCGATCGACGCAGGACTCGACGGTGACCTCGCCGCCGGGCTCGATCTGGAGGCCGAGGAGTTCGTCGAGGTGTTCCGCACCGAGGACGCTCGCACGGGCGTGGCCTCGTTCCTCGAGCACGGCCCCGGCCGGGCCCGCTTCGCCGGGCGCTGACCGGGCGGCACCCCGGTCCCGCTCGGTCAGGCGGTGGCGCTCATCCCGTCGGCCGCCGCAGCGGCGGTGGCGGCGTCGAGACGCGCCGCTGCGGCCTCGCGTTCGGCCTTGGCCTTCAGGCGCGTGAGGTTCGCGCGCCAGATGCGCTCGAGCACCGGACGTCCGGCGCGTTCACCGGCGGCCCCGCCCATCCACCACGGGAAGTGCAGTTCCTCGTCCCAGCAGAAGATCGTGCGGCCCCGACCGTCATCCTCGAGGTTGAAGTGGCCGCGGCCGGTGACGACGCCCCGATGCTCGATGCCCATGCGACGGGCCGGCTCCCACTCGGTGATCGTCATGACGTCGGTCGTCACGAGGGGACCGACGCGGGTGAGGCACTCGAACTCGGTCCCGACGCCCTGGCGCTGCTCGGTCACGAAGGTGATCGAGTCGGCATCCGCCATCCACTCCGTGTGCGAGGCGACGTCCTCGACGGAGGCCCAGACCTCCTCGGGCGTGCAGTCGATCACGGTGCAGAGGTGGATTCGCACGTCGGTTCGCTCGCTCTCAGCGTGGATGCCGCCGTCTCCGGCGGCACCGGGTTCACCAGGATGCCGGTGCCCAGTTCGAAGCCGGCGTGGACCCCGAGCCGTGGCACCACCTCTACGAACCAGCGGCCCGACCCGGATGGAACGTCCGGAAGATCGGTGTGGATGATGACGTTGTGGGCGAAGGGGCCCAAGGTGTTGGCGAGGCGAGCGAGGGTCCGGCGCAGGACCGCCGCGACCTCGGCGACCTCGGGGTCGGTGGCGGTCTCGAACCCGGGTCCGGCCGCGCGGTGGGCGATGCGCACCCCCCAGGGCCAGCCCGAAGCGGGCGGACACCAGGCCACGGCGCCGCCCTCGGCGTCGACGAGGCAGTCGGCGGTCCGGGCCGCGCCCAGATCGAGGTCGATCGGGTCGGCCCCGAGGGCCGCCGTCCGTTCGCCGCGTGCGAGCACCAGGGGTGGCACGACGTCGACGGCGATCACCTGTGCGTGCGGGTGGGCGATGGAGGCACCGGCGGCCCGCCCGTGGTTGATGAGCGCTTGGACGTGGGCACGCCCGGCGGCGAGGTGGACCCGCACGCGGTCGCGCAGCACGGTGATGACCTCCACTGCGAGGGCGTCGGGGAGCGAGCCGAACGGGGCGTCGTGCTCGGGAGAGAGGACGACGACCTCGTGCGCCCCGGTCGCACCCGGGCGCGCGTCGGCGCCGCCGACGACCGGGTAGAGGTTCGGCACGACCCGGACCCGCCAGCCCGGCCCGCCCGGCGCACCGGCCCCGGTGCGCAGCACCTCGGGCGGCGTCTCGTGCTCGTTGCCGGGGCAGAAGGGGCACGCGCCCGGCGGGGTCGCATCGGCGGGGTGGCCGGTCGTGTGCGGACGCGCCGCACGCCCCGGGGCGACGATCACCGGCGTGCCGGTCACCGGATCGACGCGCAGCTCGGCGCCGGCCGGGGTCGGGGCGCTCCGGGTGCGGTCCATGGGCGCTGAGGCTAGGTCGGCGGTGCGTGGCCGGGTCCGGTGGTCGTCACGGGATCGTCACGGTCCCGGGCGGACCGCGTTCGGGCATCCGGGCCTACGCTCCCCGTATGGCCACGCGATTCCTCGTCATCGGTGGGGGACCGGCCGGGCAGACGGCGGCGAGCGTGGCGGCCGGGCTCGGCGCGGACGTCACGATCATCGAGCGCGACGTGCTCGGTGGCGCGGCCCACCTCTGGGACTGCGTGCCGTCGAAGGCCATGATCGCCACCGGCGGCGAACTCATGTCGCTGCTGCGCTCGGAGGACATGGGCATCGATGCGGCCGCCGGGGTCGTGGACGTCGACGCGCTGCGGGCCCGGATGCGGGGGATCCAGGACCACCTGCGCGACGCCGTCGAGACGCTGCTGGCGAGCCAGGGGGTGCGCATGCTGCGCGGCACCGGTCGGCTCGCATCGCCCACCACGGCGGTGCTGGAGCACGACGGCGGGACCGAGACGGTCGAGTTCGACGCGGTCCTCCTCTCCACCGGCTCGCGCCCGCGGGTCCCGGACTGGGTCCGACCCGACGGCGATCGCATCCTCACCACCCGCGACGCGTACCCGCCGCCAGTGGTGCCGGAGCATGTGGTCGTGGTCGGCTCCGGGGTCACCGGCGTGGAGTTCGCACACATGTTCACGACGTTCGGGGCCCGGGTGAGCCTCGTCGTCTCGCGTCAGCAGGTCCTGCCGACGAAGGACCCCGAGGTCGCAGCCACGCTCGAGGACTCGTTCCTCCGCAACGTTGAACTCGAGTTCGAGCGCAACCAGGAGCGGTATCAATTCTTGCGCTGTGGTCAGCAGGCGTTCTCGAACTTCCGCGTCGTCCCGCCCGGCACCGGCATCGTGCACCAGGTGAACCTTGAATACCTGGCG
>JALRDW010000014.1 GCA_023262065.1 Acidimicrobiia bacterium
CGTCGTGCCGGGGTCAGACGGCGGGGTGCCGGATTTCGAAACCGCGCTCGAGGTGGCCGAGGACATCGCCCGCAAGCTCGAGGCGTTCGCGAACTTCGGCTTCCCCGAGAGTCACTCGGTGTCCTTCGCCTACATCGTGTACGCGAGCGCGTGGCTCAAGTACCACCACCCGGCGGAGTTCGCGTGCGCGCTCCTCAACGCCCAGCCGATGGGCTTCTACTCGCCGCACACGATCGTGCGCGACGCTCGTCGGCACGGGGTCGAGGTGCTCGGGCCGTGCGTGCTCGCGTCGCGGCGCGACTGCACGCTCGAGCCCCGCACCGAGGCGGCCGGGCCGCAGGGCTTCCCGAAGCGGGGCTGGCACGCCGAGGCCTCCGTGCACGCGGTGCGCACCGGCCTGCGCTACGTGCGCGGCCTCTCGGGCGATCTCCTCGACCGCATCGACGCCGAGCGCGCGGCGCGACCCTTCGCCGACCTCGAGGACTTCGCCCGGCGCACCGAGGCCCCGGTGGACGCGCTCGAGTCGCTCGCCACCGCGGGTGCGTTCGCGTGCTTCGGGCACGACCGGCGCGAGGCGCTGTGGTCGGCCGGCGCGCTCCACGCCGTGCGTCCGAGCCGTCACGGCGGGGTGCGCGAGGACCGGCTCCCCGGGGTGGTGCCCGGGCTCGAGGCCCCGACCCTGCCCGGCATGGAGCCGGCCGAGGAGGTCGCGGCCGACCTCTGGGCCACCGGCATGTCGGCGAGTCACCACCCGACGGAGTTCGTCCGGCCCGCGCTCACCGCGAGCGGGGTCGTCACCACCGGGGCACTGCGAGACCTCCCGCACGGCGCACTGGTCGAGGTCGCCGGACTCGTCACCCACCGCCAGGCCCCTGAGACCGCAGGTGGTGTCGTGTTCCTCAACCTCGAGGACGAGGACGGTCTCGTCAACGTCATCTGCACCGCTGCGGTCTGGCGCCGGTTCCGTCGGGTCGCCCGCTCGGCCCCCGCGGTGCGGGTGCGGGGTGTGCTCGAGCGGCGGCACGGGGTCGTCAACCTCCTCGCCCAGCGGATCGAGGTGCTGGCTCTGGCGCTGCCGGGTGCGGCCCGGTCCCGCGACTTCCGCTGAGGTCGCCGTGGTCTGGACCGCCTCAGCCGGCGTCGAGTGAGTCCTTCATGAACTCGGTGAACGCCTCCGCCGACATCGGGCGGGCGAAGAGGTAGCCCTGGGCGAGGCCGGCGCCGAGGTCGATGAGGATCTCTCGTTCGCGCTCGGTCTCGACGCCCTCGGCGACGAACCACATGCCGAGCGCATCCGCGACCTGCACGATGCTGCGGAGCACCGCCCGGTCGCGGTCCGAGTCCACGATGCCCCGGACGAACGCGCGGTCGACCTTCACGGTGTTGACCGGCAGGTCACGCAGGTACGACAGCGACGAGTACCCCGTGCCGAAGTCATCGATCGCCACCCAGACACCGATGTGCCGCAGCTCCTCGAGGACGCGGACCGCGCGGGTGAGATCGTGGAGCGCGACCTCCTCGGTGATCTCGATCGCAAGCGCGTCCGGGTCGAGCCCGGTCACGTCGAGCACGCGCTGCACGAGGTGGACGAAGCCCGGTGTGAGCAACTGGCTCGCCGAGATGTTCACCGACATCACGAAGTGTGGGACCTGCGCGCGCCAGCCGATCGCATGCTGTGCCGCCGCGATGAGGACCTGCTGGCCGATCGCGCTGATGAGGCCGCGCTCCTCGGCGACCGGGATGAACTCGCGGGGCGGCAGCAGGGTGCCGTCGGCCGTGCGCCACCGGACCAGCGCCTCGGCGGCCATGCAGGTACCGGAGGCGAGGTGGACCACGGGCTGGAACTCCACGACGAACTGCTCCTCGTCGAGGGCCTGCTCGAGTCCGGCGGCGACGGCGATCGCGGACTCCGCCTCGCGGCGCAGGTCGGCGTCGAACTGCGTCAGTCGGTCCTTGCCGCCGCTCTTGGCCCGGTACATCGCGAGATCGGCGTGGCGGATCAGGTCGGCGGCCGAGGTGCCGTCGCCCGGCACGGCGATGGCGAGGCCGGCACTGGCGGTGATGGGTGCGATCCGATCCCCGAGCGGGACGGGGACCCGCAGTGCGGCGAGGATTCGATCGACGACCTCCCGGGCCTGCGGACCCGCCTCGGTGCTCGGGAGGTCCTCGATGAGCACCGTGAACTCGTCGCCCCCGAAGCGGCCGACGGTGTCGCCGGGTCGCAGGTGGGTGCGGAGACGGTGGGCGACCTCCATGAGGACCTCGTCGCCGCCGACGTGTCCGAAGGTGTCGTTGATCGACTTGAACCGATCGAGGTCGATGAAGGCGACCGCCGTGGCCAGTCCGTTGCGCTCGTTGCGGGCGATCGCGTGGGCGACCAGTTCGGTGAACAGCGCGTGGTTCGGGATGTTGGTGAGGCGGTCGTGGGTGGCCTGGTGCTCGAGCGTGGCCTCGATGTGCTTCATGGCCGAGATGTCACGCGAGATGCTCGAGAAGAACGCAGGGCTGCCGTCCTCCTCGAGGTGGACGGTGGTCACCTGCGACACGGGGAAGGTCCGACCGTTCCGGGACCGCAGGATGAGTTCCCCGGACCACGAACCGGTGGCGATGAGGCTCTCGAGGATCGAGTCCGAGACCTGCGCGTAGTGGTCGACGTCGAAGAACGCGCCGGACGGCAGTTCGGTGACGTCCTCGTCGTGCCCGATGCCGAGCATCTCCCGGGCCGCCGGGTTCAGGTAGAGGAACGCTCCGTCCACGTCGGTGATGCCGACGAAGTCGGTCGTGGCCTCGCAGATCGCCTCGTAGCGGCGGGCCCGTTCCTCGTCGGAGGGTCCGGTGGGGGGCTCGGCGGTCCCTGCGGGCGCGACGTCACCACCGGCCCGCCTGCTCTCGGTGTCGCCCATGTCCGTGGGTCTCCCGCCCGAATCAGCCCGGTGGGGTGAAGCGGTTTCACCCGGTCCGGGCGGAATGTAGACGGCGGCGACCTCGGCCGTCACCTGGGGCTGCCCCCCCGGGCCCGACCCGGGCGGTCGGTTCGCCGGACCGGGTCCCGGGGCCGCCGGTAGGTTGCCGCCGTGGAACCGCTCGAGGCAGTCCCGCAGGTCCCGTCGCTCGACGAACGCACGCCGCCGGCGGGCCTCCTGCCGGCCGAGGTCGCCGACCGCCGGGCCCGGGGGCTGGCGAACATCGCACGGGACCGCACGAGTCGCAGCGTCGTCGACATCCTGCGCGGGAACATCATCACCCGGTTCAACGCCATCCTCGGGGCGATGCTCGCGATCGTGTTGGTGCTCGGGGATCCCCGGGATGGGCTCTTCGGGCTCGTGCTCATCGCCAACTCCGCGATCGGCATCGTGCAGGAACTCCGGGCCAAGCGGACCCTCGACTCGCTCTCGGTCCTCCATGCGCCGAGGTTGCGGGTGGTGCGGGGCGGCGAGGTCGAGGAGGTGCCGGCCGTCGATCTCGTCCGGGACGACGTCATCGAACTCCGCGCCGGTGACCAGGTCCCGGCCGACGGCGTCGTGGTGGCGTCGGATGCGCTCGAGGTCGACGAGTCCCTGCTCACGGGCGAGTCCGACGCGATCGCCAAGCACGAGGGTGACCACGTGCTCTCCGGGAGCGCGGTCATCGCGGGGACGGGCCGGTTCCAGGCCACCGCCGTCGGGGAGGCCGCCTACGCGCACCGCCTCGCGGCCGCGGTCCGCGCCTTCTCGCTCGTCCACTCGGAGGTCGCAGCCGGGATCGACCGCATCCTCAAGTGGGTGACCCTCGGCCTCCTCGTCGTCGGGCCGCTGCTCTTCTGGAACCAGTTGCGCCACGACGGCGTGGCCGATGCCCTCATCGGTGCGGTCGCCGGCGTCGTCGGTATGGTCCCCGAGGGCCTCGTGCTCCTGACGAGCCTCGCGTTCGGGGTCGCCGCAGTGACCCTCGCGCGACGGCAGGTGCTGGTCCAGGAGTTGCCGGCGGTCGAGGTCCTCGCCCGCGTCGACGTCGTGTGCCTCGACAAGACCGGGACCCTGACCGAGGGGTCGATCGCCCTCGACCGGGTGGTGGTGCTCGGGGATGCGGACCCTGCGTGGGTGCACGACGCGCTCGGTGCGATCGCAGCGGACGAGGCCGCGAACGCGACGTTGCTCGCGGTGCGGGCGGCGCACCCGGCGCCGCCCGGCTGGGACCGCGTCGCCGGGGTCGCGTTCTCCTCGGCCCGCAAGTGGAGCGCGACCGGCTTCGCGGCGCAGGGTGCGTTCTGGCTCGGCGCGCCCGAGATGCTCCTCGCCGGATCCGCCGGCGAGGCCCGGCGGCTCGCCGACGAGATCGCCGGGACGGGGGCCCGGGTCCTCGCCCTGCTGCACGACGCGGGTCCCGTCGACGGGGAGACCGTGGCCCCCTCGGCCCGACCGGTCGCGCTCGTCGTCCTCGCCGAGCAGGTACGACCCGATGCTGCCGACACGCTCGCGTACTTCCGGGCCCAGGGGGTGACCCTCAAGGTCATCTCCGGTGACAACCCGCTGACGGTCGGCGCGGTGGCGCGCCGGGTCGGGCTCGAGGTCGGGGTGCCGGTCGACGCCCGTACGCTGCCCACCGATCGCGAGGCGTTGGCCGCGGTCGTCGACGAGCACACGGTGTTCGGTCGTGTGACCCCCGAGCAGAAGCGGGCGATGGTCGGTGCGCTGCAGTCCCGGGGCCACGTCGTGGCCATGACGGGGGACGGGGTGAACGACGCGCTGGCCCTCAAGGCCGCCGACATCGGCGTGGCGATGGGGTCCGGGGCCCCCGCGACCCGGGCCGTGGCGAAGCTCGTGCTGCTCGACGGTCGGTTCGACCGGATGCCGGGCGTGGTGGCCGAGGGGCGGCGGGTGATCGCGAACGTCGAACGGGTCGCGAACCTGTTCCTCACGAAGAGCACCTATGCAGCGCTCATCGCGATCGCGGTCGTCCTCGGATCCTGGCGGTACCCGTTCCTGCCCCGGCACCTCACGATCGTCAGCAGCCTCACGATCGGCATCCCGGCGTTCTTCCTCGCGCTCGAACCGAACGCTCAGCGGTACCTGCCCGGGTTCGTCGGGCGCGTGCTGCGGTTCGCGGTCCCCGCCGGCGTGATCGTGACCCTCGGGGTGCTCGTCGCGTACGGCCTCGCCCGCCAGGACGGCGCGCCGCTCGTGGAGTCCCGGACGCTCGCAACGCTCGCGCTCGTGGTGATCGGCCTCTGGGTGCTCGGCCTGCTCGCCCGTCCGCTCACCCCGTTGCGCACGGTCCTCGTCGTCGCCCTCGCCGCCGCCGTGCCGGTCGGCGCGGCGCTGCCGTTCGTGCGGCAGTTCTTCGACCTGTCCTTCGGGGGCGTGCTCGGCGTGACGCGCACCCTCCTCGTCGCCGCGTGCACCTGCGGCGTGCTCGAGGCGTGGTGGCGGCTCCGGCGCCGTCCGGCGTCCCTCGGATGATCCGGGTCCCCGAGCCGATGCCGGTGGGACGAGGGTGAGGGGCACCCCATGGGGATGCCCCTCACCCGCACTCGTCCTCCGGCCGTGAGGGGGGAGCCCGGCTAGGAGACGATGAAGGTGGTCACCATGCCGAACATGCCGGTCGTGGCCTCGGCGTGGTTCAGGATGTGACAGTGGTAGGCCCACACGCCGGTCTGGGCTGCGGTGGGTTTGATGAGCACCGTGACCCGTTGCCCGGGGGCGACCATCACGGTGTCCTCCTGGTGCGGGAGCGGCAACGGGAACCCGTCCATCGCGATGACGGTCTGCGGGATGCCGTGGAGGTGCATCGGATGGATCTGGAGACCCTCGTTGTAGTACGTGACCATCACCGTCTCACCGACCTTCGCCTGGATCGGCAGGGTGGCGGGGAACGACTTGCCGTTGAGGGAAAGACCGATCGCGCCCGCGTCGTTGAGGATCATCGACTGGTTCGAGGACGGTCGGCTGAAGCCGTCCGGGATCGGGAGCTCACCGACCAGGAACACGCCCACGAGACCGTCCGGCACCTGCTTCTCGGCGTTGTGGTGCGAGTGGTACATGCCCGTGGCCGGGGTCGACTGCGCGGTGAACACGTAATCGCGGGACCCGCCGGGCTTCACGGGGCCCTCGTTCGTCACGTAGGGCACACCGTCCTCGGACACCGGCACCTCGAGACCGTGGAAGTGGATCTCGGTGCTCTGGGGGAGCTCGTTCTCGAGGTGGATCCGGACCTTGTCGCCCGCGTCCACCTGGATCAGCGGTCCGGGCACCGTGCCGTTGTAGGTCCACGCCCGCACGGTCTGACCGGGGGACACCTCCCAGTCCACGATCTCGGCCGTCAGGTTGAAGACCTTCGTCCCGTCCGGCTCGATCACCGGCTCGAGCGGCACGTTGCCGAGCCCCTTCGTGTTCGGTCCGTTCTTCAGCTGGTCGACGTACGCGAGCACTGCGGCCTTGGCCGACGCGTCCTGCCCTGCGTTGGCCCGACGGATCGCGACCTCCTCGGCGTCCGTGGTCCCGCCGGCCATGCCGCCCTTCCCGATCGTGACCGTGCCCTTCATGCCGGAGGACGCGTGACCGGGGATCGCGCAGTACATCTCGTAGGTACCCTCGTCGAGTCCCTCGAGGCTGAGCAGCTTCGACTCGCCCGGCTGGATGTCGCCGGACTTCTTGTCGGTACCGGTGATCTCGAGGTTGTGCACGATCTTGCCCGCGTTCTCGACGTTGATGGAGCCGTCGACCACCGCCACGACCGCGTTCGGCGAGAGCGTGAACTCGGTCTCCACGACCTTCGGTGAGTTCGCCTTCGCCGCCTCATCCTGTGCGTCGTTCGATCGGCCGAGCGCGTCGGCGGCCATCCACAGCGCGAAGAACGCGAACGTGAGGCCCAGCAGGGCGAACACCCACGCGCCGAAGCCGAGGGATCTGCGATCGTCCGTGGAGAGCGCCACGGTCCACCTCCAGTGGGATCGGGAACGACGGGGCGAGTGTGCCAACCGCCGGGGCCCGACGCGTAGGGCCGAAGGTCCCGAGGCGAGGGCCTTGTGGCCGACCCGCGTCGTGTCGGGTCAGTCGACGAGCGGGGCGAGTGCGAGCAGGCCGGCCGCCGCGAGCAGGAACTCCCGGACGACCGTCTCGGTCTCGTGGCGGGCCCGCAGCGATTCGCCCCGCGTGCTCGTGCGGGTCCCGGCGGTGTCCCAGCTCGCGCTCACGCTGAGGTGGGTGCGCTCGCCGTGGACCGGCGCGACCTCGAGTTCGCCCCCGAGTCGGGCGAACGGGCCCGGCCAGCCCGAGCGTTCCCATTGCACCGACAGGGCCCACCCGTCCCCGCGCGGACGCAGCTCACCGGTGTCGGGCGCCGCCGGCTCGGCACCGCCGGCGCGCGCGGCCGCGTCGCGCAGGATCTCCCGTGCGCCGGCGCGGAGGCGATCGGCGACGAGCTCGACCGGCGCGTCAACGATCGTGAAGTCGTAGAGGAACATGGTTCCCGGGACCCTGCCGCGCCTGGAACGTCCCCGGGTAGGGCCGAAGGTCCCGTCCGTGCCGGTGCGCCCGCGGGTGCGCGCGACCGTCGGCGGATCAGGTCGCGAGGGGGACGCGCCAGTCGACGACCGTCCCGCCGCTGGGTACCCGCTCGATCTGGACGCTCCCGCCGAGCTGCTCGGCGCGGTGCGCGAGGTTGCGGGTGCCGTTGCCGTTGCCGGTCTGCGGTCCGGCGCCCGGGCCGATGCCGTCGTCGGTCACCCGCAGGGCCAGGTCGGCCCCGGCGACCACCACCACCTCGACCCGGCTCGCCCGGGCGTGGCGCGCGACGTTCGTGAGCGCCTCGCGGGTGCATGCGAGCAGGTGCTCGCCGATCTCGGTGGGCACGACCGTGTCGATCGGGCCCTCGACGATGAGCCGGGGTCGGAACCCGAGCGCCGGCGTCACCTCGCTCATGATCACCTGCAGCTCGCGGTGGAGGGAGGCCCCGGGGGCCTGCTGGAGGGCGAAGATGGTGCCCCGGATCTCCCGGATCGTCTCGTCGAGCTCATCGACCGCGGCCAGGATCCGCGTGCCGGTGTCCGGGTCGGTCGTCCGGGCGATGGCCTGCATCGTCATCGCGGTCGCGAAGAGGCGCTGGATCACGGTGTCGTGGAGGTCGCGCGCGATGCGGTCCCGGTCCTCGACGACGGCGTACTCCTGGATCTGGCGGTGCAGGCGGGCGTTCTCGATCGCCACACCGGCGGCGGCCGCGAGTGCCACAGCGAGCGCCTCGTCCTCCTCGGTGAACTCGCCGCCGCCGATCTTGTCGGTGAGGTAGAGGTTGCCGAACACCCGATCGCGCACCACGATCGGCACCCCGAGGAACGCGCCCATCGGTGGATGCCCCGCAGGGAACCCGGCCGACCGGGGGTCGCGTGCGATCTCGGGGATCCGCAACGGGGCGGGCTCGACGATGAGGGTGCCGAGCAGACCGAGTCCCTCGGGTCGGTGGTCGATCCCGGCGATCGTCGTCGCGTCCATCCCGGCCGTGATGAACTCGCCCAGTTCGCCGCCGGGTCCGAGCACCCCGAGCGCGGCGTACCGGGCGTCGGCGACCTCGCCGGCCGCCCCGACGATGTGCTCGAGGGTGGTGGCGAGACTGAGGTCCGAGGCCACGAGGAGGACGGCGTCGAGCAGGCGGCTCAGCCGGGCGGCCGGATCTGCGGCATGATGGGGGCTCATCGCCGTCCGATACTAGGGAGCCGAACACGACATGGGGGCCGACGAACGGACGGGCGTGAGCGGTGAGGGCGCGGGCCGCACCCGGGTCTTTCTGCTCGATGACCACGAGATCGTGCGCCGGGGGCTGCGGGAGCTCCTCGAGGCCGAGGAGGACCTCCACATCGTGGGCGAGGCCGGGACCGCGGCCGACGCGCTCGCCCGCATCCCGCCCACCCGACCGGACGTCGCCGTGCTCGACGTTCGGCTCCCGGACGGCAACGGGGTCGAGGTGTGCCGCGAGGTGCGCTCCCGGCACCCGGAGATCCGCTGTCTGATGCTCACCTCGTTCAGTGACGACGAGGCGCTGTTCCAGGCGATCATGGCGGGGGCTGCCGGGTACCTCCTCAAGCAGGTGCGGGGCACCGACCTCGTGACCGCGATCCGCAACGTCGCCGCCGGCCAGTCCCTCCTCGACCCTGCGATCACCGCGCAGGTGCTCGAGCGCCTGCGCAAGGGGAACGAGGAGGACGAGCGCCTCGCCCACCTGACCCCGCAGGAGCGCAACATCCTCGAGCTCATCGCCGAGGGGCTCACGAACCGTCAGATCGCCGAGCGCGTGCACCTCGCCGAGAAGACGGTCAAGAACTACGTGTCGAACCTGCTCGCCAAGTTGGGTATGGAGCGACGCACCCAGGCCGCGGTGTACGCGGCCCGCCTCGCCGAGCAGCGCGAGCACCAGCCCGACCTCTGAGGCGTCGTGCGGTCCGGCCCGGACCGCCGACGGGTTCGGCCCTTCCGGGGGTTGCGTCGGGATCGGGCCGAAGGTCCCCCCGGCCGGGACCGGCGGCCCTGTCGGATGTGGACCGCACCCGGTCATCCTCTCGGTACGGGTGGTACGGCACCACTCGCACGTCGAGAGGGGTCGTCATGAAGGTACTGGTGCTCGAGGCCGAACCGGGTGCGGCCGAGGACTCGGTCGCGCAGCTGACCGCGAGTGGCCACGAGGTCGTCCGGTGCCACGCCGCGGGCGAGGCTGCGTTCCCGTGCGTCGGGATCGACTCGGGCGGTGCGTGTCCCCTCGACGACGGCGGGGTCGACGTCGCCCTCACCGTGCGCCGTCACGCGCGATCCGTGCCCACCCCGCACGAGGACGGTGTCGCGTGCGCGATCCGCAACCGGGTCCCGCTCGTGGTGACCGGCGAGACCTCACTCAACCCGTACGAGCGCCTCGGGGCGATCGTGGCCTCCGAGGGTGACCTCGAGAACGTGCTCGCCGAGGCGGTGCGCGACGCGCGTCCCGATCACAGCGAGGTCGCGCTCGGCGCGCTGCTCGCGTCGCTGCGGGCGAACGACCAGCCGACCGCGACCGCCAACGCCCGGGTCTGGCGGGCCCGCACGGGACTCCACGCGGTGCTCGAGGTGGCCGAGTCGGTGCCCCAGCGGGTGCGGGACATGGCGGCGGTTCGGGTGACGAGCGCGCTGCGGGCCTACGACCGGTTCGCCGCGCAGATCGACGTGAGCATCGAGGCCGTCTGACCCGCCCCGCGCGGCCGGGGCGGGGGTCTCATCAGGGCGTCGGCGGCGGCGGCGGGACGGTCGTGGGAGGCGGCGGCACCGTCGTGGGTGGCGCGGTCGGAGGCGGACCGGTGGCTCCGGTGGTGCCGGTGGCGCCCGTCGCACCGGTCCCCGGGCACGGGAACCGCTTCGGCTGCATCTGGTACCGCTCGGAGAAGCGCTGGCGCTTCGTCGAACCGTCGGCCGATCGGATGATCCGGAAGTTCTCGACCACGTACCCGGTGTGGCCGGCCGTGGTGACGGCCTTCTTGGGCGGGGTGGTCGCGGGGTCGAAGCACTCCTCGACGATCGGGATCGTCTGGAGGATGTTCGGGCCCTCCGCGGTGACCGTGCGGCCGCCGTTGTCGCCGTAGAGACTCACCGTGATCGAGGTGCCGGAGACCGCGGTGCGGATGAGGACACCGTTCGGTGTGTCGTTCCGGAACCGGTTGTCGATCGACGGGTAGTTGAGCGTGGCCTCCCGGCCCATCGGGTACCGCTCGATGTAGAGCGCATGCACCGTGTGCGTGACGTCCTCGTACCCGCCGAAGAAGACCGCGTTGAACAGGGTGGTCGACAACTGGCTGACGCCGCCGCCCACCGAGTCCTCGTAGGACAGGTCGGCCCCGATCTGGGGCGCGAGCACGTAGCCCTTGGCGAGGGTTCGGGGTCCGAGGTGCTGGTTGAGCGAGAACGTCTGTCCGGGTTCGACGATCGCGCCGTTGAGCGCGGCGGCTGCGGTGTGGATGTTCGTGACCCGCGGCTGGCAGCACGGGTGGTTCGTCGTGTAGCTCGAGACCAGCTTCGTGATGTTGAGCCGCTGGGCCCATGCGGTGTCGCGGGCGGGGGACACCTCCGTGATCCGACCCGTGACCCGGTGGCGGCCCCGGGCGATCGCGGCGGCCACGGGTCCGAGGTCGACCTGGCGACCGGTCACCGACGGCACGACGCTCACCGTCGCCCCGTTCACTGCGAAGTCGGCGTCCTTCGGCGGGGTCTCGATCGATGCGAGCGTGGGCGCGAGCGCGGTGCGCAGTGCGGCCGCGTCGACGGTGAGCTCGAGGCGGCCATCGGTCGGGCGCACCCCGAGCGTCGGCGCGAGGGTCTCGGGCGCGATCGGGTACCCGGTGCCGCCCACGGTGAGCACCACGGGACGGGCGAGCAGGGCCCGGGCGCGACGAGCCGCGGCGAGGGTCTCGGCTCGGTCGATGGTCGGTCGGGTGCGGCCGACAGGGAGCACGACCCCGTTCGTGTCGCCGGACGCCAGTGCGGCACGGACCCGGTCGTCGGCCGCGGGTCGCAGGAGACCCTCGCCGCGGGCCGGGGGACGGACGACGACCTCGGTGCCGCGGAACTCGATGGTACCGTCGGTGAGGCCTGCGCCGACCTGCCGCTGCCACTCGTCGATGGCGGCGGTCACGGTGCGGTCGTCGATCGTGACCGGGACCTCGACGTCGATCCCCGTGGCGCGACGTCGGAAGGTGTCCAGGATCGCACGGAAGGGGTTCGTCCGCCCGGCCCGGCGCACCGCGCGCCGCGCGGCCTCCGGGTCGTAGGTCGCACCGAGCGCCGTGGCGTCAGCGGCCACCAGCCGGGTGGACCCGGCGATCGCGGTGAACGGGCGGGCCTGGGCGCGGGCCGCTGCGAGTCGGGCCACCGCGAGGATCTCCGCCTCGGATCGGCCGCCGACGTCGATCCCGTCAAGCGAGACGCCGGGCAGGGCCTCGCCGCGGTGGTTGACGCGGTCGGCGAGCGCGGCGAGGACGACGACGAGGGCGATGCAGAGGAGGCCGACGACGGTCCAGACCCGCTCGGCGGGTGCGTGTCCGGCCCGACGGGCCGAGACCCGATGCCGCGGTACCCGGGGGGCGTGGCGCGGGGGGCTCGGGCGGGCGGGGGGCGTGGTCTCCATGGGCGTCGCCGAGGCTACAGAACCTCGTGCGCGTTCCTCCCGCGGGCCGGGCCGCGGCGCACGCGCGCATCGTGCGGACGGCCGGGTCCTGCCACGGGGAGGGCGGATAGCCTCACGCCCGGACAGGACCGAACGAACCCCCGGTGGAGGACGACCATGGCGATCGACACCCGCGATCTCGAGCCCGCTCAACTGCGCGACATGACGACCTCGTGGCTGCGGGAGCACCTCCCGGCCGGGTGGATGGAGGCGGTCGACGCCGGTGCCGACGACGAGGTCGCCCGCCTGCGCGAGGCCCAGGACTTCTCGGACTGGTGCACCAGGATGGGTGAGGCCGGCTTCGCCACGCCGACCTGGCCCTCCGAGTACGGCGCGGGGCTCTCGCTGACCCCGGGACAGGCCAAGCACGTCAACGAGGTGCTCGGCCACTACAAGGTCTCCCGGTCGTTCAACATCATCGGCATCGGGATGGGTGGCCCGACGCTGCTCACCTGGGGTTCCGAGGAGATGAAGCACCGCCTCCTCAAGCCGATGGCCTGCAACCAGGAGATCTGGTGCCAGCTCTTCAGCGAGCCGGGGGCGGGCTCGGACGTCGCCGGCCTCGCGACGCGCGCGGTGCGCGACGGCGATGAATGGGTCGTCAACGGGCAGAAGGTGTGGACGACGCTGGCCCACCTCGCGAAGTGGGGCATGCTCGTGGCCCGCACCGACCCGGACGCGCCGAAGCACGCCGGCCTCTCGTACTTCATCGTGGACATGGAGCAGCCC
>JALRDW010000141.1 GCA_023262065.1 Acidimicrobiia bacterium
ACCGCGAAGCTCTCGACGCCGAGCGATCGCATACGGCGGTGCTTCAGGCTGCCATGCAGCGCGTGCGCGACGACCTGGCATCCCGCCAAGGCGTGCGCTCCATCGTTGCCGCCCATGCCTTCATCACCGGCGGTGGCGACGCCGTGGTCAGCGATTCCGAGCGAGACCTACGCGTCGGCGGCATTGGCGACGCGCCCGCGACGGTCTTCGACTGCTCGAGGTTGTAGGTGGTGCGCTGCTGGTCGCCGTTCTGGTCGAGGAAGGCCGTGAGGCGGTCGACCTGGTACGGCTTGAGCACGCCGAGGTTCACCGCCACGACCGCCCCGGTGATGCCGATGAGCGCGAGGACGGCGAGGTGCCGGCCCTTGGCCCCGGCGACCGCCAGGATCGCGAGCACGATGACGCCGATGACCAGCGCCGTGCCGAGGTCAGGCTGGAGCATCACCAGCCCCAGCGACGGGGCGACGATCGCGAGCACCGTGACGAGGTGCCGGCCACCGAGATCGCCGCGGTGCACGGCGCAGTACGCGGCGAGGATGAGGATGATCGCGAACTTCGCGAACTCCGAGGGCTGGATGGCGATCGGGCCGACGGCGAACCGGGCCTGGCTGCCGAGGGTGGAGGAACCGAGGGGCGTGATGACGAGCGCGAGCATCACGATCGTCGCCACGTAGATGGCGGGAGCCCACTCGCGCATCCGGTGGTAGTCGATGAGGATCGCGCCCGCCATGATCGCCACGCCGAGCACCACGAAGATCAACTGCCGCTGCAGGTAGTAGGTCGCTCCGGTGTCGCCGGCGAGTCCGTTGCGCGTCGCCGAGTAGATCATCACGAGGCCGAGCAGGTTGATCGCCAGGACCGACCCGACGAGCACGAGGTCGAGGTGGCGCAGCGGCGAGGTCTCGAACCGGGAGCGCCGCTCACCCATGACGTTCGTCAGCCCGGCCATCAGTTGCCCCCCGCCGGCGGGATCGCGACCACCGGGGCGACCGGCAGACCGTTGAGGGCCTCGAAGACGGCCCGGGCGATCGGCGCCGAGGTCTGGGAGCCGTACCCGGCCTCCTCGGCGACCACCGCCACGACGTAGCGCGGGTTCTGGATCGGCGTGAACCCGACGAACAGCGAGGTGTTCTGCTTGCCCGCGACCTGCGCGGTGCCGGTCTTGCCCCCGACCGCCGGCGGCTGCTGCGGGTAGGACGCGAACGCACCCTTCGCCGTGCCCTCGTCCGTCCCCACGACGCCGGCGAAACCGGCGAGCAGCGTGTCGCGCGCGGGGACCGGCACCCGGCCGGCGTCGACCGCCGGCACGGTTCGCACCACGCGCCCGTCGGCGTCGAGGATCCGGGACACCAGCCGCGGCGTGGCGAGTCGTCCATCGGCCACGAAGGCCTGGAACGCCATCGCGAGCTGCAGCGGCGTCGCGAGCATGTCGCCCTGACCGACGGCGAGCTGCACGTTGTCACCCGGCAGCCAGTCGGGGTACGGGAACGCGTCGGGGCGGGCGTCGTGGATGCGCTGCTTCCACTCGGCGTCGGGCACGCGCCCGACCGCCTCGTTCGGCAGGTCGATGCCGGTCGCCCGACCGAAGCCGTAGAGCCGCGCCGTCTCCTGGATGATGTCGCCGCCCGCCTCCCCCCGACGTTGCTTCGGCCACAGCGAACCGCCGATCGTGTAGAAGTACACGTCGCTCGAGACCGTCATCGCTCGTTGCAGGCTGATGCGTCCGTTGACCTCGGCACCGTCGTTCGTGAACACCTGGTCCGAGATCTTGTACCGGCCCTGGTCGTCGACGGTGCTGGTCGCGGTGACGAGACCGCTGCGCAGACCGGCGATCCCCGAGATGAGCTTGAAGGTCGAGCCCGGCGCGTACTGCCCGCTCACCACCCGGTTGAGCAGGGGATAGTGGTTGGCCGGATCGTTGAGCGCGCGCCAGGTCGCGGTCGGGATGCCGTTGGTGAACGCGTTCGGGTCGAACGTGGGGTTCGAGGCGAGCGCCACCACCGACCCGTCGGTCGTGTCGATGACGACCACGGAGCCCGCCGAGGCCCGCAGGGGTGTGAACTTCGCCCTGTCCACGACGTCACGCTGGAGCCGAGCGCTCGCCAGTCCCTCGGCGAGGGCCTGCTCGGCGACCCGCTGGATGTCGAGGTCGATGGTGAGCTGGACGTCGCGACCCGGCGTCGCCCGCACCCGCCGGGCCGTGCGGAGCACGCGCCCCGCGGCGTCGACCTCGTACTCGTACCGGCCCGGGCGACCACGCAGCACGCGTTCGTAGGTCTGCTCGACCCCCGACTTCCCGATGTCGTCACCGAGGGAGTACCGCTCGGAGGCGGGGGCCCCCTCGAGCTCCTCGGCATTGATCTCGCCGGTGTACCCGATGACGTGGGCGCCGATCGTCCCGTTCGGGTACCGGCGGACGGCCATGGGCTGGGCCTCGACCCCGGGGAAGTCCTCAGCGTGCTCACTCACGTAGGTGAGCGCCTCGATCGGCGCGTCGACGGCGACCGGCACCGGCTGGTACGGCGACACCCGCTGATCCGCCAGACGCTCGCGCAACGTCGCCGCGGGGACGGAGAGGAGTTCGGCGAGTCGGCCGACCACCAGGTCGCGTTCGGTGTCCGAGATCCGACGATCGACCGTGACCACGTTGGCGATGCGGTCGTCCGCCAGCACCCGGCCCTTGGCGTCGAGCACGCGACCCCGCAGCGGCGGTTCGGGCACAGTGCGGTAGGAGTTGCTCGCCGCCGCCGCCACGTACTGCGAACCCGACGCGATCTGCAGGTACCACAGGCGCGCGAACATCGCGGCGAACACGGCGACGATCACGACGCCGACGATGCTGAGGCGGAGGCGGGTCTCGGTCATCGGGCTGCGATCCGGGGATCGGCCGGGGTCGGGCGGTCCACGGCTCGGGTCACCATCCTTGCCCACCGAGCGGCCCGGATGACCGCGGGCCGCCGTCGTGCAGGGCGAACCGGACGATCGGGAAGACGAGCGGCGCGAACACGGCGCCGTAGAGCGCACTGAGCAGCACCGTGCGCACGGCCGCGAAGCCCCAGAGCTGGTCCTGCCCGACGATCGCACCCACCAGGCAGAACACCAGCCCTCCGAAGCACCCGGCCACGAAGGTCAGGGCGACCGGGAACCACCAGGCCGCCCGGAGGACCGCCCCCTGGATCACTCCGACCCCGTACCCGGTCACGCTCCACGCGAGTGCGGAGAGCCCGAGCGGGGTCGAGAGGAACAGGTCGAGCGAGAGGCCGGCGGCGAAGCCGAACACCGCGCCCGCGGTCGGGCCGGCCGCGAACGCGACCCCGACCGTCACGACCAGGCCGATCTCGGGCGCGACGCCCGCGATCCGCAGGTTGGGCCAGACCGCGGTCTGCAGCAGCACGACCGCGACGAGCAGCAGGGCGAGGCGGATCCCGCGGATCACCCGGCCGACCCCGTCCCGGTCCAGATGAGCACCCGGACGAACTGGATGCGGGCGAGATCGACCATCGGCTCGGCGAGGATCGTCTGGTCGAGGTTGCGCCGGGTCCGGTCCACCGAGGTCACCGCGGCCACCGGCAGACCCGCCGGGTACGCGGCGTTCTGCAGACCCGAGGTGACGAGCATCTCGCCCTTCGCCACCGGGGTGTCGGGGGCCACGAAGTCCACGCGCAGCTGGTCCGAGCCCGACCGACCCTGGGCCACCGCGAAGGTGTTGGAGGTCACGAACCGCACGCCGATGCCCGAGGCCGGATCGGTGACGAGCTGGATCGTCGCCCGCGTGCGCGACACCCCGCTCACGCGCCCGACGACGCCCTCCCCCGCGACCACCGGCATGCCGATGGCGATGCCGTCCCGGCTCCCGCGGTCGATCGCGATGGTGTCCTCGAAGTTGCCCGGCGACGCCGCGACGACCTCGGCGGGGACGCTCGCGATCCCCGTGATGTACGGGAGGTCCTGGTTGGCGCGCAGGCGCGCGTTCTCCCGGCGGGCCGCCCGCGACGCCGAGACCTCGCCGCGGAGCCGGCCGACCTCACGCCGGAGCGCCCGGTTCTCGCTCGTCAGTTCACCGGCCGAAAAGGTGCCGTCCCACCAGTCCGCGACCGGGCGGGTCAGGTCCTCGACCGCGTTCTGCGCGGGCGACAGGGCGTCGCGGGCGGCATTCCGGATCGGGCCCACCACCCCGCCCCCACCGCGTGCATCCAGCGTGATGAGCAGCAGTGAGGTCACGAT
>JALRDW010000174.1 GCA_023262065.1 Acidimicrobiia bacterium
GTGGCGTCGTCCCCGGCCGGGATCGCCGGACCGGGCGGCGGCGGGGGCGGGGGCGGCGGGGGAGGCGGGACCGTCGTCGGCGTGGGTGCGGCGGTCGGCGGCGGCAACGCGGTCGTCGTGGTGGCCGGTGCCCCGGTGGTCGAGGTCGTCGGAGCCGTGGCCCGCGTGGTCGGGGGCCGCAGCGAGTCGCCGAAGCCTCCCCCGTCCTCGGCCGGCGGACCGCAGGCCGCGAGCGCGACGAGCACCAGCGCGACGGGTGCGCCCACCGCGCGCCACCGGATGACCCTCGGACCCTGCCCCATGCCCCGACTCTGCCACGCGGGCCCGGTCGCCACTGAGCGGTGTCGATCGACCACGGAGTACGGTCGGCCACTGTGCCGCTCCCGACCCCGCTCCGGCCCCTGCGGCACCGACGCTTCGCCCTGCTGTGGTTCGGGGCGTTCGTCTCGAACATCGGCACCTGGATGGAGACGGTCGGCGTCGGCATCCTGGTGACCGAGACGACCGGCCGAGCCACCTGGACCGGTGTCGTGGCCGCGGCCGGGTTCGTACCCGCCGCCGTCCTCGGTCCGATCGGCGGCGCGCTGGCCGACCGCCTCGAACGCCGCCGCCTCCTCCTCGTGACGACGACGATCCAGACCGCACTCGCCGTGCTGCTCACGGTGCTGGCGACGACCGGGACGCCGTCGCCATGGGTCGTGACCGCGATCGTGCTCGCCGCCGGGTGCACCTCAGCCATCGGCTTCCCGACCTACCAGACGCTCCTCCCCGATCTCGTGCCCCCCGAGGACGTCGTCGGTGCGGTCGCACTCTCGAGCGCGCAGTGGAACCTCGGACGGGTCATCGGGCCCGCGATCGCCGGCGTCGTCATCGGGGTCGGTGGGTACGCGTGGGCGTTCGGCCTCAACGCGCTCTCCTTCGGGGCGGTGTTCGTGGCGATCGCCGCGCTCACGCTCCCGCCCCCGCACCACGACGGATCCTCGATCCTCGAGGCGATCCGAGGCGGCATCGCCTACACCCGCCGGGACCCCGGCCTGCGGTCGGTGATGATCCTCGTGGTGCTCAACTCGTTCCTCGCCGCGCCGTTCATCGCGCTCGTCCCCGCGATGGCGATCAAGGTGTTCGACCGCGGCGCCGGGGCGACCTCGTTCCTCACGACGGTGCAGGGCGCCGGTGCCGTGGTCATGGCGCTGTCCCTCGGTGCGCTCACCGCGCGGTTCGGTTCGCGCCGCACGCTGGTCGGCATGCTCTGGGCGCTGCCCCCCGCGCTCGCCGTGTACGCGCTCGCACCGACCCTGTGGGCCTCCGGGGTCGCGATCTTCGCCGTGGGCCTGCTCTACCTCGGCGCGCTGTCATCGTTCATGAGCATCGCCCAACTGCGGGCCCCGGCGCAGGTGCGCGGCCGTGTGCTGTCGCTCATCACGATGGCGCTCGGCGCGCTGTACCCCCTCGGGTCCATCATCCAGGGGTCCCTGGCCGACGAGTTCGGGCTCCGGACGGTGACCCTCGCGTCCGGGATCCTCATGGCCGGTTCGCTGGCCCTGCTGTGGATCCTGCGGCCCCGGATCGCCGCCGCGATCGACGACCCGATCGCCGACTACGCCTGAGGCGACACCCCGAGCAGCTCGGCGTGATCGCGCGCGACGGTCGCGATCACGGCCCGGGCGAGCACGGCGGCCGCCACCGCGACGATGCCGACGAGCACGGTGGCGGCCCCGGTCACCACCGGGGGTGCCCCGAGGAGCGTCACCACGCCGATCACCAACTGGGAGGTCGTGGCGACGATCCACAGCGTCCACCAGCGGGCGACGAGCCGAGCGTCGGCCCCGGTGCGGTCACCGAGGAGGTCGCGGGTCGCGCGGTAGGGCCACCACCAGTGGACGATCGGGATCGCGAACGACCACGCGCCCAACCACGGGCCGCGGCGCAACGTGCGACCCGCCGCGAGCGCGACCCGACCGGCCCGTCCGAGCCAGAGGATGAACACGATGCCGGATGCGAGGAGCACGAGGGACGCGAGGTTCGACACCGCGTCGATGTACGCGGGGACGTCGACCGGATCGATCCGGATGGACCCGCCCGGACGCGCCATCGCGTCGCGCCACTGCGGTCCCACCGCGTGCAACGCGACGATCGTCGTGGCGATGTACGCCGCGAGCGCCGGGCCGGCGGCGAGCAGGAGCACCCGGGCGACCCGACCGAGGCTGCGCTCCGACGCGAGCAACGCCGCGGCGTCCGCGCCGACGGAGCCGGAGGGTCGACCGGTGGCCGGGGTGTGTGCGGTGTGCGCGGTCCAGGCGCTCCCGTCCCAGTAGCGCAACCCACCGGAACCGGCGGGGTCCGGGTACCACGCGGCCGGCGGCAGGGCGCTCGGGACGGCCGGCGCAGCAACGCCGTCGGCCACCGGCGGGGCCGGCGCACCGGGGCCGGGCCGGGTCTCGCGGCCCCAGGCCGTGCCGTCGAAACGGCGCTCGCCGTCGGTGCCCCAGGGGTCGGGGTACCAGCCGGGCTCGGTCGGGGTCGCAGGCATGCGGGCCACGGTAGCGCCGGCGCCGGAGCGTTCCGTCCGGGCCCGTTCGGATTCCGGGAGCGATCACTCCTACGATCGGACCGTGCAGTCCATGAGCGATCCCGCATCCGGCCCCGACGGTGCCCTCGCCGACCTGCGCTGGCGGATCGACGAGGTCGCCGATCGCCTCGAGCTGTCCGTGGACACGATCCGCTTCTACCAGAAGCGGCGGCTCGTCCCGCCGCCGGCCCGGGAGGGCCGCATCGCGTGGTACGGCCCCGAGCACGTCGACCGGCTGGTCCGCATCCGCGAGCTCCAGGGTGACGGCTTCAGCCTCGCGGTGATCCGCCGCCTGCTCGACGGCGAACTCGACGCGGCCGACGCACCGTTGGCCGCGGCGGTGGCCGACGTGCGGGATGACGACGGCTCCGGCCCCGAGGAGTTCCTCGACCTCGCGGCGCTCGCCGCGCGATCCGGCGTGCCGCTCCCGCTCGTCGAGGCGGTCGAGCGCGAGGGGCTGCTCGTCCCCCGCCTCCACGACGGGGTCCCCCGGTACACGAACGCCGACGTCGACATCGTCGCCGCGGGCCTGCGCCTCCTCGAGGCCGGCTTCCCTCTCCCCGACCTCCTCGCCCTCGCCCGCGACCACCACGCCGCGACCCGCGACATCGCACAGAGCGCGGTGACCATGTTCGACGAACACGTGCGCGGGCCGCTGCGCGACTCCGACCTCGACGCCGACGCTCGTGCCGAGCGTCTCGTCGACGCGTTCCGCGTGCTGCTCCCGGCGGTGACGGCACTCGTCGCCCACCACTTCCGGCGCACGTTGCTCCAGGTCGCCCAGGAGCACCTCGAGGCCGTGGGCGAGCCGGCCGAGCTCGCAGCGGCGGGCGAGGAGGCGGCCCGCGCCTTCGAGCAGGGGTGGCGGCCGTGAGCGTGCTGCCGCCGCCCGAGCAGAAGGCGGCCACCGTCGAGGCCATGTTCGACCGGGTCGCGCCCTCCTACGAGCGCCTCAACCGCTACATCTCGGGCGGCCAGGACCGACGCTGGCGGGAGCGGATGGTGCGCGACCTCGCGCTGCCGGCCGGGTCCCGGGTCCTCGACCTCGCGTGCGGCACCGGTGACCTGTGCCGCGACCTCGACCGCATCGCCGGCCACCGCCCGATCGGCGTCGACTTCTCGGCCGGCATGCTCGCCCACGCGCACACCGACGCGCCCCTCGTCCGTGGCGATGCGCTGTGCCTCCCGACGCCCGACAGCGCGGTCGACGGCGTCACCTGCGGGTTCGCACTGCGCAACTTCACCTCGCTGCCCGAGTTCTTCGCGGAGTGCGCCCGGGCGCTGCGCGCCGGCGGGCGGTTCGCCTTCCTCGACCCCGCGCGGCCGCGCTTCGCCCCGTTCCGGCTCGGCAACGAGATCTGGTTCCACCGGATCGTCCCCCGGATCGGCGCCGCCCTCGGCGACGCCGAGGCCTATCGGTACCTCCCGGCCTCGACCGCGTACCTGCCCGAGCCGGAGGAGATGCTCGCCATGCTGCGGCGGGCCGGCTTCGTCGACCTGCGGCGCACCACCCTCATGCTCGGAGCGGTTCAGCTCATCACGGGGACCCGCGCGTGAGCACGGCGTCCGAACTCGGCCTCGTGGCGCGCACCCGCGCCGTGGAGCTCACGGGCGACCTGCTCGACGCGGTCGGGCCCGAGGACTTCGTGTGGTGCCACGACGGTGCGACCTTCGTCGCCCGCGGGGCGGCGGCGGTGCTGCGCGCCGAGGACGTCGAGGCGTTCCTCGCCACGGTCGCGGTCGACGACGAGGTCGGCGAGCCCGGCACCGGCGCCATCGCCGTCGGGGCCCTCCCCTTCGACCCCACCGAGCCGGCCACGCTCGTCGTGCCGGCCCGGGTCACCGGCCGCACGGCGGCGGGTCGGACCTGGATCACCGAGATCGCACCGGTGCGGCCGGGACGCGTCGGCCCCGCCCCGGTCCCGGTCCGGGTGGAGCGCGTCGGTGGCACGACGCGGGACGAGTGGGACGCAGCCGTCGGCACCGCACTCGTCGCGATCGACCGGGGAGTGGTCGGCAAGGTCGTGCTGGCCCGCGACCTCGTGGTTCGGGCCGACGCCCCCTTCGATCCGCGCACCGTGCTCACCCGCCTGCGGGAACAGCAGCCCGGATGCTTCGTCTACGCGCACCGCGGCCTCGTCGGGGCGAGCCCCGAGCTCCTCGTGCGCCGGCGTGGCCCGGTGGCGACATCCACCCCGATGGCCGGCACCGCGCGCGGTACCGACGCGGCGGCGATCCGAGCCCTCACCGACTCCACCAAGGACGCGCACGAGCATGCGCTCGTCGTCGAGGCGGTCGTCGATGCGCTCGGTGCCCATGCCGACACCGACCCCACGGTGCGCGGTCCGCTCGTGGTCGAACTCCCGAACCTCGTGCACCTCGCCACCACCATCGAGGTCGCCCTGCGGGACGACGCGCCGAGCGCGCTCACCCTCGCCCGCGGACTCCACCCGACGCCGGCCGTCGGCGGGGCGCCGACCGCCGCCGCGCTCGACCTCATCGCCACGCTCGAGCCGCGTGGCCGCGACCGCTACGCCGGTCCGGTCGGGTGGGTGGACGCCCGGGGCGACGGCGAGTTCGCCATCGCGCTGCGCGGCGCCGTGCTCGAGGGGACCGAGGCCCGATGCTTCGCCGGGTGCGGCATCGTGGCCGGCAGCGACTCCGAGGCCGAGTGGGCGGAGGCCGAGCGGAAGTTCGGGCCGATCCTCACCGCCCTCGGCGGCGGCTGACCCGGACCCGACCTCACCAGACGATCGGCCCCGTCGCAGCCTCGGCCCGCCCCTCGGCGCGCACGCCCTTGGCCACCATCTCCGGCGCGACCTCGTGCCACAGCGCGCGCAACCGGTAGTGCGGCACCCGCGGGAACATGTGGTGCATCGCGTGGTGGTCGTGCCCGCGGATGAGGAGCCCCGAGCCCGGGAACACGGCGACCCGCGTGTCGACGTACCGCCCGACCTCGCGGGCCGGGTGGTGCGGGAACCATGCGAACACGAGGATGAGCCAGAGCCCCTGGATGCGCGCGGGCAGGTACCACAGGAGCAGTGCGGGCCATCCGTACCCGGTGAGGAACGCGACCACGAGCACGGCGGTCGTGAGCACCCAGAAGCGCAGCTGCAGGAGGCCCATGCGCCGGTTCCCCGCGTCGGCCGACAGCGCGCGCCGGACGCTCGCAGGCAGGAGTCGACGAGCCGGCGGCACGAACGCGAACACGGGCAGGAGGGTCATCAGGGTGACCTGGGTGAGCCACTTCAGCGGTACGTGGAGGAGCGGTCCCGCGGTGAACCGATCGGGATCGCGGTCGGCGTCGTTCGTGTAGGCGTGGTGGCGGAGGTGCGACGTCCGGTGCGCGGCGTACGAGAAGCCGACCGGGATCGAGCAGAGCATGCCGATCACGTCGTCGAGCCGGCGCTGGCCCTTCGGACGACCCGAGATGTTGCCGTGCGCGGCCTCGTGCATCGGCATGTAGAAGGTCGAGGCGACGATCGAGTTGACGACGAGCCCGAGCCACAGCGGGATGGCCCCGGTCACCCCGAGCACGATCACCGCGATCCACGCCACCGCGGACACCATGAACTCGACCACGATGCGGACCTGGAGCCCGCCCGTGAACCGCGCGGCGATCGTCCGCTCGTCGTTCGGGATGCCCGCCTCGATGTCGGGCGTCGCATCCACGGTGGGCTCTGTCGGCACGGCGTGCTCCTGGTTCGGACGGTTCCGGCAGTCTGACTGCCGATACCTACGACCGTCAATCACCCGGGTTCATGCGGGGAGCGCGGCCGAGACCGCGGCGAACGCCGCGCGGTGTCCGGCGACGTTCGCCCGGCGATCGGTACGCACGACGACCACCTGCAGGCCCCCGGCGTCGGTCGCGGCACGCACCAGCGGTCCCACCGACCCGGGTGCGACCGCCTCGATCACCGTCGCCCCGTGCAGTGCCGCCAGTGCCCCGATGTCGACCGACTGAGGGGTGCCGAACAACGTCTCGAAGTGCTCGGGCAGCTCGGCCTGGGGCAGGAAGGAGAAGATCGCACCTCCCCGGTTGTCGACCACGACGACCGTGAGGTCGATGCCCCGGTCGGCAGCGCCGAGCAACCCGTTCGCGTCGTGGAGGAAGCACAGGTCCCCGACGAGGGCGACGGTCGGCGTGGGCGAACCGAGCGCGTACCCCACGACGGTCGAGGTGAACCCGTCGATGCCGTTGGTGCCCCGGTTCGCGACGAACTCGATGTCGTTGCGGGCGACGGAGAAGGTCTCGACGTCACGCACCGGCATGCTGGACGCCACCGCGAGGGTGCCGCCCGCCGGGACCGCGGCGACGACGTCCCGGGCCACGCGGGGGTCGCAGAGCGAGTCGAGTCCGTCGAGGTGGGCGTCGAGCGCGCCCCGGGCCCGCAGGTCGGCGTCCCGCCAGCGCGCGCCCCACTCGCCGTCCGGTGTCGCGTCGACGAGGTGCTCGACGAGGGCACGCACCGTGGGCTCGGCCGGCACCACGAGGACCTCGGTGTTCGTGCGGGCGGGATCGATCCACCGGGCCGCCGGATCGAGGGCGACGATCTCCGGGACCTCCGCCAGCCACTGGCCGAGCACCTTGCCGCTCGGCAGGGCACCGAGCCGCAGCACGAACTCGGGTCGCACGGTCGTCGCGAACGCGGCGTCGCGCAGCAGCGCGTCGTAGGTCGCGATGGCGTACGGCGGACGCCGCAGGTTCGAGATCGGATCGGCGAGCACGGGCCATCCGGTCGTCACCGCGAGGGCCTCGACGGTCGCCGGCGTCACCTCGCTCCCCCAGCCCGCCACGATGAGCCCCCGCGGGTGGGCCCGGCAGGCCGCGGCGAGCAGATCGACCGCAACCCCGGACAGGCCCGGTTCCGGGCCCGCCGGCTCGACCCACGGCAGGCCGCCGGGCCGACCGGGCGCGTCCACGAGCGGCGCACCACTCGGCACGAGCGGCTCGCGGAAGCACAGGTTGAGGTGCACCGGACCCGCGACGGGCCCGCGGGCGCGCAGCACGCTCGTGGCCGCGAGTTCACGCCACGTGTCCCCGGCTCCGGGGACGTCCTCGGGCGGGGCGACGTCGACCGCCCATCGCACGGCGGTCCCGTAGAGCCCGACCTGGTCGATGGTCTGGGCCGCGCCGGTACCCCGGACCTCGGGGGGCCGATCGGCGGTGGCGACGATGAGCGGCACCCCGCCGTGGAACGCCTCGGTGACCGCCGGGTGGAAGTTGGCCGCCGCCGACCCGGAGGTGCACAGCACGACCGCCGGCCGACCGGTCGCCCGGCCGAGTCCCAGGGCGACGAACGCGGCGGACCGCTCGTCGAGGTGCACGTGCACCCGGATGCGGTCGTCCGCGGCGAGTGCGAGGGCGAGGGGGGCCGACCGGGACCCGGGCGCCACGACCGCATCGGTGACCCCACCGCGCACCCACTCGTCGACGAGCGCGCGCGCGAACGCCGTCGTTGCGTCGGTCGCGTCTCGGCTCATGCGAGGATGCCCCCGTGCGTCTCGTGGCGGTCCCGGGTTTCACCCAGTCGGCGTCGGCCTGGCGCGGCGTCGCCGCCGCCGCCCCCGACCTCGACATCGTCGCGCTCGACGTACCCGAGGCCCGAACCTTCGCCGCGACCGCCGCCGCGCTCGCCGAGACCGGCGGCGAGGCGGTCTACGTCGGCTACTCGATGGGTGGGCGGCTCTGCCTCGAGGTGGCGGTGCAACGGCCGGACCTGGTCGAGGGCCTCGTGCTCGTGAGCGCCACACCGGGGATCGCGGACGAGGTCGAGCGTGCGGCTCGCCTCGACGCCGACCGGGCCCTGGCCGAGCACGTGCGGGTCGTCGGGGTCGAGGCGTTCCTCGCCGAGTGGCTGGCCCAGCCCATGTTCGCATCGCTGCCGGCGGACGCGGCCCAGGTCGCCGAACGCGCCGCGGCCCACACGGTGGACTCGCTCGTGCACCAGCTCGTGGACCTCGGGCAGGGCGCGCAGGCACCGCGCTGGGAGGAACTCGCCGACCTCGACGTCCCGGTGATGGTCCTCACCGGGGAGCAGGACGCGAAGTACGACGCCATCGGCGATGCGATGTTCGAGGCACTCCCGGACTGCCTGCGCCTGCGCCTCCCGGGCGGGCACGCGCTGCCGCTCGAGCAGCCTGCCGCAGTGGCCGCCGCGATCACGACCTTCGTTCACGACCTCGCCCCGTAGGCGATGAGCGCTCGCGCGCTCGGCTCGACGGGTCGCACGGGGAGCGACCCGTCGACGGGCACGAGCGGATCGTCCGTCACGTCGCCCTCGATCTCATCGAGGGTCGCGAGCCCACACGCGTACGGGAGTTCGTCGAGCGCGGCGGCGAGCGCGACTCCCGCGGCGAGGCCGACCGAGGTCTCGAGCATCGAGGACACCACGGCGGGGAGACCGCTCGCCGCGGCGACCTCGAGCGCGGCGCGCACCCCACCGAGCGGCTGGACCTTGAGCACGATGAGGTCGGCGGCGTCGAGCCGGCGCACCCGGCGGGCGTCGTCCACCGATCGGACGCACTCGTCGGCGGCGATCGGCACCGCGGTGACCCGCCGGACGGCGGCGAGATCCTCCATCGAGGCCACCGGCTGCTCGGCGAACTCGATCCCGAGCGGGGCGATGGCCCGCAGCACCGCGGTCGCCGTGGGGACGTCCCACGCTCCGTTCGCGTCGATGCGCAACGCCGGACCGTCACCGAGGACATCCCGGACCGCGCGCAGCCGTTCGACGTCCGCATCCGGCGCACCGCGCCCGACCTTCACCTTGACGGCCGGGAACGCGCGCAGGGCGGCCGCGTCGATCGGCATGCCGTGGGCGATGAGCGCGTTCACCGGGATCGCCGACCGTCGGGGCGCCGGCCACCCGATCGTCGCCGCCTCACGCGCCGCTGCGAGCGCCCGGGCCGGATCGCACGGGTACCCGGCGAGCGGTGAGCACTCCCCCCATCCCGCGTCACCCTCGAGCAGGAGCACGTCGCGTGCGCCGATGCGGAGGGGGTGCTCCACCGCGGTCACGAGGCGAACAGTCCGATCGCGACGAGCACACCGAGCGCGAGCTCGAGACGCACGGTGCCGACGAGCGCGGCGATGAGCCCGGGCGCGTCGTCCCGGGTGAGCATCGCCCGGGCCGGCGCCACGGCGAGCGGAACCGCGAGGAACCCGAGCGCGGCGAGCGGTTCGACCGTCGCGATCGGCACGATCGCGACGAACGCACCGCCGAGGCAGACGACGAACAGGTGCCGGGCGCGGGTCGCGCCGATGCGCACGGCGAGCGTGCGCTTCCCGGCCACGACGTCGGTCGCGACGTCGCGCACGTTGTTGGCCAGCAGCACCGCGCAGGCGGGGAGGCCGGTGACGAGCGAGCCCCACCACGCGGCGGCCGGTACGCCCCGGCCCTGCACGTAGGTCGTGCCGACCGTGGCCGCGAACCCGAAGCAGGCCAGCACCATCACCTCCCCGAACCCCGCGTACCCGTAGGGGCGGGGCCCCCCGGTGTAGAGGACCGCCGCTGCGATGAGCACCGCCCCGAACGCGATGAGCCACGGGTTCACGGCGACGGCGAGCACGAGGCCGGCGACCGCCCCGACGAGCAGGCTCAGGACCGCGGCGAGGCGGACCTGGGCGGGCGTCGCCAGGCCCGACGCGGTGAGCCGCAGCGGACCCCGTCGATCGGCGTCGGTGCCCCGAACACCGTCGGAGTAGTCGTTGGCGTAGTTGACGCCGACCTGGAAGGCGAGGGCGACGACGAGCGCGCACGCCGCCCTCCACCAGACGATCGGACCCGTGGTGGCCGCGACCGCAGTGCCCACGAGCACCGGCGCGACCGCGGCGCCGAGCGTCCGGGGACGGGCCCCCTCGATCCACTGCGCCGGCGTCGCCACGTCGAAGTCCTCCGGGTCGCCCCGCCGGACGAGCACACGCATCGCCGTGGCGGGTTCGAAGGGCCCCGGGTGCCGAGGCGTTCCGGCGGGACGGGGCCGAGCGTTACGGTACCGGGTGATGCGGACCGGCGCCGATTCCTCGCTGCTCGCCGTGGTGCTCCCACCGACGGCCGCCGCCGATGCGGTGCGCGCCGCGTGGGCCGCGGGCGAGGCCGTCGCGATCATCGATCCGCGCGACCCGCAGTTCCGGGTCGAGGAACGCCTCAGCACGTTGCGGCCGACCGAGATCCTCGACGCGACCGGCCGGCGGACCTGGCGGGACCGCGACGGCGAGGGCGAGCCCGTGCCCGCGGGCGTCGCCGCAGTCGTCGGGACGAGTGGCACCACCGCCGAACCGCGCTGGGTGATGCTGGACGAGCACGCGCTCGAGGCCTCCGCGTTCGCGGTGCACGCGGCGCTCGGCGCGGATCCGATCGACGACACCTGGCTCGCCTGCGTGCCGCTCACCGGCGTCGCCGGTCTCGCCATCCTCGCCCGGGGCTTCCACACCGGTACCGACGTCATCGTGCACGACCGCTTCGACACCGCGGCGGTCGCCCGGGCACCGCAGGACGGGGCGACGCTCGTCTCCCTCGTCCCGACCACGCTCGGACGCCTGCTCGACGCGGGCGCGCCGGTCGACCGGTTCCGCCACATCCTCCTCGGTGGCGCACCCGCCCCACCGGGCCTCCTCGCCCGCGCCCGGGCCGCCGGCGCGCACGTGAGCACGACGTACGGCCTCACCGAGACCGGCGGCGGGTGCGTGCACGACGGCCGGCCACTCATCGGGGTGGAGGTCGCGACCGACCCGGCCACCGACGAGATCCTCGTCCGGGGCCAGATCACGATGCGCGGCTACCGACTCGACGAGCCCGCCACGGCGGCCGCATTCACCCCCGATGGGTTCCTGCGCACCGGCGACCTCGGGCGCGTCGAACCGGACGGTCGGGTGCGTGTGGGCGACCGTCGCAAGGACGTCATCATCACCGGGGGCGTCAACGTGTCGCCCACCGCCGTCGAGCACGTGCTGCTGCTGCACCCCGCGATCCGTGACGTCTGCGTCGTCGGCCTGCCCGACCCCGAGTGGGGCGATCGGGTCGTCGCCTACGTCGTACCGGTGCGCAAGGGCCTCCCGCCATCCCTCGCCGACCTGCGGGCCTTCGCCCAGGCCCGACTCACCGCCGCCGAACTGCCGCGCGAGATCCGCACGGTCGACGAGATCCCACGCTCCCCCGGCGGCAAGCTGCTCCGCCGCCTCCTCCCGCGCTGACGCAACCCACCGCCACGCGTCGTCGCGCAGTGCTCCACCACCCCGGGTCAGCACTCGCCGACGCCGCTACGCGTCGTCGCGCAGTGCTTCCTTCCACGTGCGGAAGCGGGTGTGGGTCGTGCCGTCGGGGCCGAGACCCTCGCCCGTGCCGTCCGGGAACAGCCGGAACGTGCACCGACGATCGAGGTCGTCGGACGCCAGCGCCATGTAGCGGGCATCGGCGCCGCGGGCCGGCCCGGCCCGCCACAGCAGGTAGCGCCCGATACGTCGCTTGTAGGCGACGAGCGCGATCCCGAGGTCGGCACCGAGTGCTCGCAGCGCGTCGGGAGCCTCGACCCAACGCTCGGCCGGGATGAGGAAGTCGCGCTGGGGTGTCGCCGGGAGGTCCACGGTGTGGACGTCGTGGGTGATCGGCGGGCGGTCCTCAGCGGGGGTCGGCATGGTCGTGCCATGCTCCCACGCATGTCCGCCGCGCCGCGCACCGTCCGCGACCTCCCCACCCCGGCCCTCGTCGTCGACGCCGGCGCGCTCGAGCGCAACCTCGCCACGATGGCCGCCGCCCTGCCGGGTCCCCGGTGCCGTCCCCACGTCAAGGCCCACAAGACCACGGCGCTTGCGGCCCGCCAGCGGGCCCACGGTCACCGCACCTTCACCGCGGCGACGCCCCTCGAGATCGTCGGTCTGGCCCGGGCCGGCCTCGGGGAGGATCTGCTCCTGGCCAACGAGTGCGTCGACCCCCACCGGCTCGGCGCGCTGGCGGCACTCGTCGCTGACGGGACCGCGCGCATCACGGTCGCGGTCGACTCGATCGCGACCGT
>JALRDW010000179.1 GCA_023262065.1 Acidimicrobiia bacterium
CGACAAGCCGGGCCGGGGCTCGAAGCCCGGTCGGGCGAAGCAGGAGACCGCACACCAGTGAGGAAGCACCGATGAACCGCGAGATGATGGACGCGCTCCGCGAGATCGCCAACGACAAGGGGATCTCCGAGGACATCATGCTGCAGGCGCTCGCCGACGCCCTCGTCACCGCGTACAAGCGGATGCCGAACGCGGCCGAGGAGGCCCTCGTCGAGATCGACACCGAGACCGGCGAGATCCGCGTGATCGCGCAGGAGATCGACGAGGACGGCCACGTCGTGCGCGAGTGGGACGACACGCCGGACGACTTCGGGCGCATCGCCGCGCAGACGGCGAAGCAGGTGATCCTGCAGCGCATCCGCGAGGCCGAGCGCGAGATGAAGTTCGAGCAGTACACCGGCCGCGAGGGCGAGATCGTCACCGGCATCATCCAGCAGACCGATCAGCGCTACACCCTGCTCGATCTCGGCACGGTCGAGGCCCTGCTGCCCCAGGCCGAGCAGGTCCAGAACGAGCGGTACGAGCACGGTGGCCGCCTCAAGGCCTACATCGTCGAGGTCCGCAAGACCGCGAAGGGCCCGCAGATCGTGGTGTCCCGCACGCACCCGGGTCTCGTGAAGTGCCTGTTCGAACTCGAGGTGCCCGAGATCCTCGACGGCGTGGTCGAACTCAAGGCCGTGGCCCGGGAGCCCGGTCACCGCACGAAGATCGCGGTCGCCTCGAATGATCCGAACGTCGACCCGGTCGGTGCGTGCGTCGGCGCCCGCGGCGCTCGGGTCCGCATGGTCGTGAACGAGTTGCGGTCCGAGAAGGTCGACATCGTGCCGTTCTCCGAGGACCAGGCGGAGTTCGTCACCCGGGCACTCGCCCCCGCCAAGGTGCGCGAGGTCCGGCTCCACGAGGACACCGGCACGGCCGAGGTCATCGTCCCCGACTTCCAGTTGAGCCTTGCGATCGGCAAGGAGGGGCAGAACGCCCGCCTCGCCGCGCGGCTCACCGGCTGGCGCGTCGACATCAAGAGCGAGTCGCAGCTCGCCGAGGAGGAGGCGGGCGGCGGCGTCGAGTACGCCGAGGGCGAGTGGGTCGAGGGCGCCGACGGTGAACTCGTCTGGCAGCCGGCCGAGGGTGGCGAGACCATCTCCGCCGCCGAGGCGGGGTACGCCGGCGCGACCCTCGGGGAGGGCTCGACCGAGACCCCCGACGCATCCGGGGCCGATGGGCCCGACGACGTGAGCGACGCCGAGCCCGGCGTGGCCGCCGAGGCCGGCGCGGCCGAGGAGGCCGCGATGCACGTCGAGACCGAGGACGAGGTCGCGGCCGAGGCCGCCACCGACGTCGACCCGCCCGAGGGCGACGACGCCGAGTCCCTGGAGGGCGAGGCATAGCGGGTACCCCGCGGCGCACCTGCGTGGGTTGCCGCCGGACCACCGACCCCGATTCGCTGCTGCGGATCACGGTCGGTCCCGACGGTCACCTCCGGGTGGGTCGCACCGAGCCAGGCCGTGGGGCCTGGCTCTGCGCCGGTTCGCCGGCGTGCCTCGAGCGGGCCACCCGCCGCGGCGCCCTCTCGAGGGCCCTGCGCCGGGACATCCCGACCGGGGACATCGAACGCCTGCGTGGGAGACTCCACGGGGCCGGGTTCGGCGGGGACGCCGACCCGAAGCAGGACTGAGGAATCTTGGCGACGAAGAAGATCAGGGTCTACGAACTCGCACGTGAGTTGGGCGTGGAGAACCACGTCGTGCTCGAACTCGCCGAGGAACTCAAGATCGGTGTCAAGAGCCACTCGTCGAGCATCGACGACCCCTCCGCGGACCGCGTCCGGCGCAAGGCCGACGAGCTGGGGCTGCGACGGGAGCCGATCGTCGAGGAGCCCAAGCCGGAGCCCAAGCCGAAGGCGAAGGCGAAGTCGGCGGAGCGCGCGGCCGAGCCCGTCGCGCCCGCTGAGCCGGAGGCGCCGACCGAGCCCGCCCCGGTGCGCTCCTCTCGGGTCGTCCGATCGACCGGTGTGGTCACCGCCGGCGGCGCGCAACCCGCGCCTGCGGCGCCCGCCGCGCCGGTGCGCCCGGCGGCCGAGGCGCCGGAGCCCGCAGCCGCGCCCGCGGCCGAGACCCCCGAGGCACCCGCAGCGGACGCGCCGGCCCCGCCGACCTCGGCGACGGGCAAGCCGATCCCGCCGCCGCCCGGTCCGATGCGTTCGATCTCCGGCAAGCCGATCCCGCCGCCGCCCGGCGGCCGTCGCATCCCGCCGCCGCCCGGCCAGGGTCGTCCGGCGGGCGGTGGCGCGCCGGGTGGGTATCGGGGTGGCGCCGGCGGTGCCGGTCGTCCGGCCGGTGGTGGCGCACCCGGCGGGTACCGCGGCGGGCCCGGCGGCGGTCCCGGTGGGGGACCCGGCGGTCCGGGTGGTCCCGGCGGCGGTCGCGGTGGTCCCGGCGGTGGTGGTCCCGGTGGATTCGGTGGACGCGGTCGCCCGGGCGGTGGTCCCGGGCAGCGCCCGAGGCGCAAGAAGCGGCGTCGTCGTGGGCTCGAGGACCTCGGTCCGGCGTCGGCCCCGACGCTCACGCCGAGCGACGCGCCCGTTCCCGAGGGCGAGATCGTGGTGCCCCGCGGCATCACGATCCAGGAGTTCGCGCCCAAGTTGAACCGCACGAGTGCGGACCTCGTCCGACTGCTCTTCGACGCGGGCGAGATGGTCACCGGCACCCAGTCGCTCGCCGACGAGATGGTCGAGCTCATCGCCGAGCACCTCGGCGCCGAGGTGCTCCTCGTCGAGCCGGGCCAGGAGGCCGAGCGCGAACTGCAGGAGCTGTTCGCGGACGACGACGAGGACGAGGACGCGATCCTCCCGGCGCGCGCGCCGGTCGTCACCGTCATGGGTCACGTCGACCACGGCAAGACGACGCTGCTCGACCGCATCCGCTCGGCGAACGTCGTGGCGGGGGAGGCCGGTGGCATCACCCAGCACATCGGTGCGTACCAGGCGATGCACGGCGATCGTCCGATCACCTTCATCGACACCCCGGGCCACGAGGCCTTCACCGCCATGCGCAAGCGCGGCGCCCAGGCCACCGACGTCGCGGTGCTCGTCGTGGCGGCCGACGATGGCGTCATGCCCCAGACCATCGAGGCGATCAACCACGCCAAGGCCGCCGAGGTGCCGATCGTCGTCGCGATCACCAAGGTCGACCGCGAGGACGCCGACACCACGCGCGTCCGCCAGCAACTCGTCGAGCAGGAGCTCGTGCCCGAG
>JALRDW010000198.1 GCA_023262065.1 Acidimicrobiia bacterium
GTTGTGCCAGCTCTTTAGCGACGATCTGACGACGTCGGCTCGCTTCACCCACCTCGATCCTCGAGATCGAAGCCACGCACCCCCTTGTCAAGTGGGCCCCGGGTGCGCCGGGGGCCACGAGGGGATACTACGCCCCGCCCCGGACATCTATTCCCGCGGGGACCGACGCCTCAGTCCCGCTGCCGTTCCTTGAGGGCTCGTTGGGTCTCGCGGTTGGCGTCGCGCTCGGCGATGGCGTGTCGCTTGTCGTAGGCCCGCTTGCCCCGGGCGAGGCCGAGTTCGACCTTCGCCCGACCGTCCTTGAAGTACACCCGCAGTGGGATGAGGGTCAGGCCCTTCTCCTGGGTGCGCTGGGAGATCTCGACGATCTCACGCGCGTTGAGGAGCAACTTGCGTCGGCGCACCGGGTCGATGTCGCCTCGCGAGAAGGCGTACGGGGATACGTGCATGCCGTACATCCAGATCTCGCCGTCCTCGACCCGCGCGTACGCGTCGAGGAGGTTGGCGCGGCTGTCCCGGATCGACTTCACCTCGGCGCCGAGCAGCACGATGCCGCACTCCCACGAGTCCATGATCAGGTAGTCGTGGCGCGCCTTGCGGTTGGTGATGACGACCTGATCGCCGCGACGTGATCCGGACTGGGACATGGGGGCGACGCTACCGGAGGCCTCGGCCGGGGCGTTGCGGAGTCAGGCGATGCCGAGGATCGCGGCGGTCTCGGCACACGAGGCGACCGGACGGCCGTACCGGCCCGCGAGGTCGGCGGCCCGTTCGACGAGCGCCGCATTCGAGGGTGCGGCCTGGTCGTCCTCGAGTCCGACGCGCAGGTGGCCGCCGCGCTCGAGTGCGAGGCGTGCGATCGGTGTCTCGAAGATGTCGCCCCCGAGCACCGCGACGGCCCACGGGATGCCGGAGTCGCCGAGCATCGCGAGGAACAGATCGAGTGCCTCCGGGATGGGCGGCGAACCCCACAGCGGGGCGCCGCCGCCGATGTAGCCGCCGGCTGCGAAGTAGAACTTCACGAGCGTGCCGGCGGGCAGTGCGCCCGCACGGTGGTACGCCATGATCACCTGCAGCCACCCGGGCTCGTAGATCGCGACCGACGGTCCGAGACCGTGCTGCACCGCGAGGTCCATGGCGTAGCGCGTGGCCGCGTATGTGTTCGTGTACACGAAGTCGGACTCGGGCGGCAGGCCGTCGGCTCCTGTGCCGCCGAGGTTCACCGAGCCGGGGTCGAGCACGCTGGCGCGGATGAGGCGTTCGCTCGCCAGCATGGCGACGTGCGCGTGCTGTTCGGCCGGGGTCGCGCCGATGCCGATGGTGGGGTAGAGGATCGCGTCCGGCGCCACCTCGAGGATCGGGCGGTAGCAGGCCGCATACTCGGCGGCGCGGCGCTCGGGCGGTGCGAACAGGTCGGTGCCGTGCGTATGGATGATGCTGGCCCCGGCGTCGAGGCAGGCCAGGCCGACGGCGGCGAGGTCCTCGGGGGTCGTCGGGACGTGCGGATTGCGGCGGGGGCTCGTCACCCCGTTGAGCGCGGCCTCGATGATCACCGGCGTCGTCATGGCCACCAGCCTACGGTCGGTCGGGTCGCTCGTCGCCGGGATGTGCGGCGTTGGTACCGTTCGGCCCGTGACGTTCCCCGGGACCCCGACGCTGCGCATCACCCGAGCACAGCACCGCACGATCATCGGCCACTGCTTCGACGGACTCCCCGATGAGGCCTGTGGTCTGCTCGGCGGTCCGGCGATCGGGGCGATGGAGGAGCCGACCGGGGTCATCACCGAGGTGTTCCCGACCCGCAACGCGGACGCCTCCTCGCGGACCTACACGGTCGACGGCAAGGACATGCTGCGAGCGATGCGCACGATGGACGAGCGGGGCGAGGTGCTCGTCGGCTGCTGGCACTCCCACACCCACACCGAGGCGTACCCGTCCCCGACCGACGTGCGCACTGCGACGGCGAACCCGAACTGGATCTACGTGATCGTCTCGCTGAAGCCCGAGCACGGCGCGCCCGTCCTGCGGGCCTACCGGATCCGCGACGGCGCCGTCGCCGAGGTTCCGGTCGAACTCATGGGCTGAGTCGGCGGGTCGGGTTCCGAATTCCGACCAACGGGGTCAGGGTTGTAGTCTCCAGACCATGCCCGTGGAGGTCCGTCTGCCCACCCTGCTGCGTCAGTACACCGACGGCACCGCCTCGGTGACGGCCGACGGGGCCACCATCGGCGAGGTCTTCGCCGCCATCGTGGGGCAGTACCCGGGCCTCGGAGGCCAACTCATCGACGATTCGGGCTCGCTCCACAAGTTCGTGAACGTCTACGTGAACGACGAGGACATCCGGTACCTCGACTCCCTCGGGACGCCGGTCGCCGAGGGCGACGTCGTCTCGATCCTCCCCGCCGTCGCCGGCGGCTGAGCCCGCCGCACGCCCATGGCGCGCTACCAGAGCGTCCTCGACCTCATCGGCGACACCCCGCTCGTCTCGATCGACGCGCTCTCGCCGAACCCGGACGTCCACATCCTCGCCAAGCTGGAGGGGACGAACCCGGGTGGTTCGGCCAAGGACCGCATCGCCCTCAAGATGGTCGAGATGGCCGAGGCGGACGGCACGTTGCGGCCCGGTGCCACGATCCTCGAGCCGTCCTCGGGCAACACCGGCATCGGCCTCGCGCTCGTGGCCCGCGTGAAGGGCTACGGCCTCCGCATCGTGATGCCGGAGAACGTGAGTC
>JALRDW010000049.1 GCA_023262065.1 Acidimicrobiia bacterium
CTCAGGTGAAGAGCTCGGCGACCGCCTCCGCAAAGACCTGCGTGTGCCGGTCCACGTCGGCTTCCGTCGTGGCCGGGCACATGAGCGCCATGTTGTGGAACGGCGTGAGCAGGATGCCGCGGTTCATCGCATGGAGGTGCATGTACGCGTCGAGCGCGTGGTCGACGCCCGCCGCCGCGGTGCCGCCGTCGCGGGGCCGCTCGGGGAGGAACCAGTACTCGGCGCGGGCCCCGAGGCGCGTGACGCTCCAGGGCAGGCCATGCGCATCGATCACGCCCTGCACCCCGTCGGTCCACCGTTCGGCGAGTGGGATCATGCGGGCGAAGGCCTCGGCGGTCAGCACCTCGTCCAGGGTGGCCCGCATGGCCGCGAGGGTGAGCGCGTTGCCGGCGAGCGTGCCGCCGATGCCGCTGACGTCGCAGTCATCGCCGGTGGCCGCGTCGAGGATGCGGCCCGCCACCGCGTCGCTCAGACCGAACGCGGCGGCCGGGATGCCACCGGCCAGGGGCTTGCCGATCGTGAGGAGGTCCGGCTCGAGTCCGTGGGCCGCGGTGTAGCCGCCGGGCCCGGTGCAGATCGTGTGGGTCTCGTCGATGACGAGCAGCGTCCCGGACCGACGGGTCAGGTCCCGCAGCGCCTCGTGGAACCCGGGATCCGGATGGATGATGCCGATGTTCGTCATCGCCGGCTCGGCCAGCACGCACGCGACATCCCCGGCCGCGAGCGCACGTTCCAGCGCCGCGAGATCGTTGAACTCGACCACGCGGGTGGTGAGTGCAGGATCGACGGGCGGTCCGATGTGCCCGTCCCGCGGGCGCAGGGTGCCGTCATCGTGCAGGGTGACGAGGGTCTCGTCGACCGTCCCGTGGTAGCACCAGTTGAACACGAGCACCTTGGGTCGGCCGGTCAGCGCGCGGGCGATGCGCAGTGCGAAGCGGTTGGCATCCGTCGCGCTCGTGGCGAACTGCCACCGGGCCAGCCCGAAGCGCCGGGTCATCTCACGACCGACCCACGCGGCGTCCTCGGTCGGCAGCATCATCGAGATGCCGCTGCGGGATCGCGCGTCGATCGCGGCGACCGAGGGTCCGGGGGAGTGGCCCGTCATCGCGCCGGTGTCGCCGAGGCACAGGTCCACGTAGGTGTTGCCGTCGACGTCGGTGATGTGGGAGCCGGTGGCCCGGTCCGCGAACACCGGGAACCGTCCGGGCCAGCGGGCCATCCAGTTCATCGGCACCCCGCCGAGCAGCGCGTCGCGCGCCTCGACCGCGAGCGCGGCGGAGCGCGGGTGGGTGTCGGCGAAGCGGGCCTCCTCGCGGGCGTGGAGGGCCGCGAGATGGGTGCGGTCGATCCCCGTCATGGGACCGAGGCTACGCCCGACGCCGACGCGAGCCGGCGCTAGGGTGCGCGTCCATGGCCGAGATCCGCGCGGAGATCACCGCGAACGTCTGGAAGATCGTGGTCGACGAGGGGCAGGCGGTCGCCGAGGGTGATGAGATCGCGATCCTCGAGTCGATGAAGATGGAGATCCCCGTGGTGACCGAGACGCCGGGCATCGTGCGGGCGCTCCACGTCGCCGAGGGGCAGACCGTGCGTGAGGGTGACCTCATCGCCGTCATCGACGAGTCATGATCCGCTTCGAGGTGCGCGATCGGGTCGCGCTCGCCACGATCGATCGACCCGAGCGCCGCAACGCCCTCAACGCCGAGCTCTGCGATGCCCTCCACGACCACCTCGGCCGGATCGACGTCGACGTCGTCGGTGCGGTCGTCGTCACGGGCGAGGGCAGCGCGTTCTGCGCCGGTGCCGACCTGGCCCGCCGGGCCGCCGACACGGGCGGCGACGGGGGAGGGATCGAGCACGGGGGCGGCGATTCCTTCCGTCCGGCGTTCGACCGCCTGCTCCAGACGATCGTGGAGCACCCGCTGCCGGTGATCGCCGCGGTGAACGGTCCGGCGATGGGTGCGGGCATGCAGCTCGCGGTCGCCTGTGACTTCCGGGTCGTCGGGCCGAGCGCCCGGTTCGCCATCCCGGCCGCCCGTCTCGGCGTGGTGCTGTCCTCGCCGAACATCGCCCGCCTCGAGCGGCTGGTCGGGCCGGGGGTCGCCCGCGACGTGCTGCTGGCCGCGGCCACCCTCGACGTCGACGCGGCCGAGCGGGCCGGCCTCGTGCACCGCCGGGCCGAGGACGCGCTCGCCGAGGCACTCGCGTGGGGTGACGAACTCGCCCGGCTCGCCCCGTTGACGGTGCGCGGCCACAAGCACGCGCTCAACCTGGTGGCCCGCGGGCTCACGCCGGAGTCGATCGTCGAACTGCGCACGCTCGAGGAGCGTGCGTTCATGAGCGACGACCTGGGGGAGGGTCTCGCCGCCTTCGAGGAGAAGCGACCTCCGGAGTTCCGGGGGCGCTAGTCCGCGGCGAACCAGTTGCCGTGGAAGCCGAAGGGCACCCGGCGGGGCATGTGGACACGGGCGATCGGCCCGGCGGCCACGCGGTGCGCGTCGAACACGCACAGGTCGCTGGCCGTCGCGTCGCCCGAGTGCACGAAACCCACGAGCCAGCCGTCGTCCTCGCCGGTGCCCGCGGGGTCGGGCGCGAACGCGAACTCGCCGACGGTGCAGCCCGGGAACACGAACTCCTCGCTCGCCCCGGTGTGCAGGTCGTACTTCACGAGCGCGTCGAAGCCGTTCTCGGTCGAGTCGCCGGCGTACCAGGCCACGTAGCCGTAGCGGTTCGGCAGGCCGGTGCGGTCGTCGTTGATGCGCGGGAAGTCGCCGACCCGATCGTCGAGCGCCTCGCGGGTCACGGCGCCGGTCGCGAGGTCGATGCGGATGCGGGAGAGCACGCCCTCGGCCGCCGCGGCCCGGCCGTCGGCGGCGAGGCCGAAGTTGAACTCGTCCATCGCACAGCCCTCGACGACGATGCCGCCGTCGTCCTCGTACCCGTTGAGGAAGTGCGCGATCCAGGTGTTGTCCATGTCGAACCAGCGCACGTCGGCGGACACGCCGTCACGGGGCATCACGCCGACCCGGGTGCCGAGCTCCGGCCGCCACGAGGCGAGCGGTCCGCCGTCGAAGAACGACGCGAAGTCCATGACCGCGGGGGAGTCGAGGAACACGACGTGGCCACGGGTGGTGACGAAGTCGTGCATCATCGTGGGGTGCTCGGTCTCGATCGGCACGCTGCGCATCAGGTCGCCGGTCGCGTCGACCACGTGGTAGGTGAGACGCGGCAGGTACCCGAAGAACAGCATCTCGCCGGTCTCCGGGTCGATCTTCGGGTGCGCGGTGCACGAGGATCGCAGCCGCCCGCCGAAGTCCCACTCGCCCTCGGTCGAGAGGTCGGCACCGATGCGGGTCGGCTTCGCCGCCTCCATGAGCGCGTACAGCTGTCCGGCGTGCCGCACGATGTGGGTGTTCCCGGTGTTCTTCATCGACCCGGCGTCGCCGACCTCGCCCGCGTCCGGGTACACCTGCTCGAACATGCCGCCGTAGAGCGCACGACCGGCGCGCTCCTCGGCGGCGAGCCCGGCGGAACGGATCCAGCGGTTCCGGTACGACGCGCGCCCGTCGGCGAACGTCACCGCGTGGAGCATGCCGTCACCGTCGAAGATGTGGTAGCGGCCGATGGGTTCGAACCGGGGGTTCGGGCCGGTGCGGACGTACGCCCCCCGCAGGCCCGGGGGCAGCGCCCCGGTGACCGCGAGGTCCGTCGCGTCGAGCTCGTCGGCGACGGGCGCGAACACGCCGGCCAGCCACGCCTGCTCCAGGTGGTTCACCACGCCCGTCATGGGCCGCGACGCTAGGGCCCGCGGGGTCGGCGCGCTAGCGGACGCTCAGAGCCCGCTCGGGAGGGCCCGGTCGAGGTGGCCGAACCACACGAAGCACACGGCGGCGAAGGGTAGGAACCCGAGGACCCAGGTCGTCCAGTGTCGACGACGTCGGTAGATCCACCACCACCCGAGGCCGACGAGGAGGGTGACGGCGGCCCACAGCACGGCCCCGCCCCGGTCGGCCGGCGCCTGCGCGTCCTCGAGGGTCGGCGGCCGGGTGGGTCGCGGCGTCTCCGCGGCCGGTCGGGGCGGATCGCTCGGCTCCGGCACGAGGTCCGCATGGATGATGAGCCGCTTGGCCGCCGAGAACTTCGGGTGGCAGGTGGTCAGGGTCAGGGTCGCGCCGGGCGTCGGTGCGATGACGCTGAGTTCGGTCGGCCGCACGATGCGCTGCTCGCGCACGGCGTAGGTGTACGAGCCGACGAGCGTCCGCACCTCGATCCGGTCGCCCGGTTCGAGTTCGTCGAGGCGGTTGAACGGACCGCCGTAGGTGGTGCGGTGACCGGCGATCGCCGCGTTCCCGATCTCACCCGGCAGCGGGGTGCCCGGGTAGTGGCCCGGCCCCTTGCGCAGGTCGGCGCGCGCCACGCCCTGCACCACGGTCCGGTCCACCCCGATGCGGGGGATGCGGATCACCGCCACGGCCTCACCGGTGGGCGGGGGGATCTCGACCGCGGGGGCGGACCCGGGGGCGGTGGTCGTCGTGGTGGCGAGGGCGTCCGTGAACTCGGACCGCAGGGATCGCTGAGCCCGGGACTCGTAGACCCCGGTGCCCCACAGCTGGTACCCGGCGAAGGCGAGGAGCAGGAGCCCGACGACGATGAGGACCCGCCCGGTTCCGCTGACGATCCTCCGCACGGTGTCCGAGCCTAGGCCCCGTGGGTTCGCCGCCGACCGCGACGCGTCCCTACCCTTGACCCCGGTGTCCAGCGTGGTCCGACTCCGTACCGCCGTGTGTCTGCTCGGGCGGTTCCCTGCGCTCGCCGGCCTCGATCTCGACCTCGACGCCGGCGGGGTCGTCCTGCTGTCCGGTCCCAACGGCGCGGGCAAGACCACCCTGCTCCGTCTCCTCGCCGGACTGCTGCCGTTGCACTCGGGCGAGGCGACCGTCCTCGGTGCCGACCTCGGGGTCGATCGGCGGTCGCACCGCCGGAGGCTCGCCCTCGTCGGCCACGACACCTTCTGTTACGACGATCTCACCGTGCGCGAGAACCTCCGGTTCTCGGCGCGCGCCGCCGGTCGGGACGCGGCCGCCGCCGACGCCGCGATGGCCCGCCTCGGACTCGAGCCGATCGCCGACGTGGTGCACGCCCGGCTCTCGGCGGGGCAGCGTCGGCGCCTCGCGCTCGCCGTCGCGCTGGGGCGTGACCCCGAACTGCTCCTCCTCGACGAGCCGCATGCGGGCCTCGACGCCGAGGGACGCGAGGTGCTCGACGCGCTGCTGCGGGACGCGCGGGCCGAGGGTCGCACCGTCCTCGTCGCCAGCCACGAGCTCGACCGCACGCGGGCGCTCGCCGATCGTGAGGTCGTCGTGCGGGGCGGGCGCGCGTACCCGGTGGAGGCGGCGTGAGCCTGCTCGCCGAGGTACGGCTCGTCGCAGCGAAGGATCTGCGCATCGAGGTCCGGTCGCGGGTGCTGCTCGCGCAGGTGCTGCCGTTCGGTGCGATCGTCGTCCTGCTGTTCGCGTTCGCGCTCGACCCCGACCGCGGCATCCTCGCCCGTGTGGCACCCGGGCTCTTCTGGATCGCGGTCCTCCTCGCCGCCCTACTCGCGATCGGCCGGGCGTTCGCGGTGGAGCAGGCCCACGGGGCCCGGGACGGTCTGCGTCTCGCCGGTCTCGACCCCGCCTCGGTGTTCCTGGGCAAGGCCGCGGCCATCGTGGTGCAACTCCTCGTCCTCGAGGTCGTGCTCGGCCTCGCGGTCGTCGCGCTCTACGGCGTGGACCTGCGGGGCGGGGCCGTCCTGCTCGCCGCCGCGGTCGCCGCGACCCTCGGATTGGCATCGACCGGTACCTTGTACGGCGTACTCGCAGCCGGGCTGCGGGCACGCGAGACCCTGTTGCCGTTGCTGCTCCTCCCGGTGCTGGCTCCGGTGATGCTCGGCGCCACCCGCGCCTTCGAGGACGCCCTCGACGGCGCCACGGCGGACGCCTGGCCATGGGTCGCGCTGCTCGTGGTGTTCGCACTGCTCTACACGGGAGTCGGGATGCTCGCCTTCGGGCCGTTGTGGGAGGACGCATGAACGCCACGGTCGCCGGGGCCGACGCGCGCACCCGCCTGCTGCCGAAGGGTCTCGGTCGCGCCATCGACGCCCTCACGCTGCTCGCCATCGGCGCGCTGCTCGTCTTCGGTCTGGTCATCGCGCCGCCGGACCGGTTCCAGGGCGACGCGCAACGGATCATGTACCTCCACGTCCCGGCGGCCTGGGCGATGTACCTCGCCTTCTTCGTCACCACGCTGGCGTCGGTGCTCTGGCTCGTGCCCCGGACCCGCTCGATGGTCTGGGACCGGGTGGCCGGCTCCTCCGCCGAGATCGGCCTCATCCTCACCGGCCTCACCCTCGCGCTCGGCTCGCTCTGGGGCCGACCGGTGTGGGGGGTCTGGTGGGCGTGGGACGCCCGCCTCGTGACGACGGCGGTGCTGTTCTTCCTCTACCTCGGCCTGCTCGCGCTGCGGGCGATCCCGGCCGACCCGACCGTGCGGGCCCGTCGGAGCGCGATCACCGCCCTCATCGTCTTCATCGACGTCCCGATCGTGCACTTCTCGGTGAACTGGTGGCGCACCCTCCACCAGGAGGCGACGGTCTTCAACCCCGAGCTCAACCCGCAGATCGAGGGCACGATGGCGCTCACCCTCTGGATCGGGGTGCTCGCCTTCACCCTGCTCTACCTGTCCCTGCTCGACCGTCGCTACCGGCTCGCCACCCTCGAGGAGGGCCTCGCCGAGCGTGAGCTCGACGCGGCGATCGAGGCCCGGGTCGCCGCCGCCTCCGGGAGCGCGTCGTGACCGACGCCGGCTTCGTCATCGCGTCCTACGGCCTCACCGCCGCCGTGCTCATCGGGTACGTGGCGCGCCTGGTCGTGCGCACCCGCCGGGCCGAGGCCGCGGAGCGTGAGCGGTGAGGTCGCGGCGTCGCACGTGGATCGCCGTCGGTCTGTGCGCGACGGCGGTCATGGTGATCGTCGGTCTCGCCGTCGCCCTCTCCGGCAACGTCGTCTACTACCGGACGGTCTCCGAGGCGGTGGCCGAGCGCGACACCACGGCCCGGTTCCGGCTGGCCGGGGCGGTGGTCCCGGGCACGATCCGGGAGACCGGGACCGGGGTGCGGTTCGACGTCACCGACGGCAACCGGACGGTCACGGTCGCGCACCGGGGTGACCCGCCGCAGCTGTTCGAGGACGGGGCACCCGTCCTGTGCGAGGGGCGGTGGGGCCGTGGGCGCGACGCGGCGTTCGCCTCCGATCGCATCATGATCAAGCACGGCGAGGAGTACACGCCCCCGGATGTGGAGGTCGATGAGACCTCGATGGCGGCGACGCCGGCTCCGCCGGTCGGCTGAGGCGGGACCGTGGAGTCGGCCATCGGCGTCCTCGCGATCGCGATCGGCGCGGGCGCTTCCATCGTCGGGATCGCGAGTCTCCTGCTCGGCCTGCGGCGGAGCGATGACCGGCTGCTCGCCACGGGTCGTCGCTGCGTGCTCGCGGTGCTGCTCGCGTCGATCCTCGCCGTCGGGGTCATGGAGTGGGCGCTCATCACGCACGACTTCTCGATCCGCTACGTCGCGGAGAACAACGCGCGCTCGACCCCGCTGCTCTTCACCGTCACCGGTCTCTGGGCCGCGCTCGAGGGCTCGATCCTGCTCTGGGTCCTGATCCTCGCGGTCTACATCGCGCTCACGGTGCGGCACTTCCGCGACCGGGCCTCCGAGCCGCTCGTCGTGTGGGCCACGATCGTCATGCTCGGGGTGTCGCTGTTCTTCTTCCTGCTCGTGCTCGGACCGGCCAACCCGTTCGAGTTGACGCCGGGAGGAGCCCCGGTCGACGGCCGTGGCCCCAACCCGCTGCTCCAGAACCACCCGCTCATGGCGTTCCACCCACCGATGCTCTACCTGGGCTACGTGGGCTTCACGGTGCCGTTCGCGTTCGCGATGGCCTCGCTCATCACCGGCAGCGTCGGCGAGGGCTGGCTGGCTGACACCCGGCGCACGACGCTGGTGGCGTGGGGGTTCCTCTCGCTCGGCATCGTGCTCGGGGCGTGGTGGTCCTACGAGGTGCTCGGATGGGGCGGCTACTGGGCCTGGGATCCGGTCGAGAACGCCTCGCTCCTGCCATGGCTCACGGCCACCGCCTTCATCCACTCGGTGATGGTCCAGGAACGACGGGCCATGCTGCGGGTCTGGAACCTGTCGCTCGTCATCGCGACGTTCTGCCTGACGATCCTCGGCACCTTCCTCACCCGGTCCGGGGTGGTGAACTCCGTGCATGCGTTCTCGCAGTCCTCGATCGGCGGATGGCTGCTCGCGTTCCTCGCACTGAGCGCGGGATCGGGCCTGGCGCTCATCGCGTGGCGCGGCGACCGGCTGCGCGCCCCGGGACGCATCGACTCGGCGCTGTCGCGGGAGGCCTTCTTCCTCGGGAACAACCTGCTGTTCGTCGCCTTCGCGTTCGTCGTGCTCCTCGGTACCGTGTTCCCGCTCATCGCCGAGGCGGTCCAGGGCACCCAACTCTCCGTGGGGGAGCCGTACTTCGACCGGATGACCGTGCCGCTCGGCCTCGCGCTGCTCTTCCTCATGGCGGTCGCCCCCGTCCTGCCGTGGCGGGCCGCCAGCGGTGAGGTCCTCCGGCGGCGACTCCTCGTGCCGGCGTGGATCGGCGGAGCGCTGTTCGTCGCCACGCTCGTGTTCCTCGCCCGATCGCTGCCGACCGCGCTCGCGTTCGGGCTCGGCGCGTTCACGATCTCGGCGATCGTGCAGGAGACCTGGCGCACGGTGCGCGCCCGGAGCCGGGCCGACGCGGTGGGTCGGGGCCGGGCCGCGTGGCGGACCCTCGCCTCCAATCCCCGCCGGTACGGCGGGCTCACCGTCCACATCGGTGTGGTCTGCATCGCCGTGGCGATCGCGGCCTCGAACACCTTCGCCACGAAGGCCGAGATCCGGCTCCGACGCGACGCATCGGTGACGGTCGACGGCTACCGCTTCACCTACGAGGGCAGCCGGACCACGCGCTCGGCGCAGAAGACGACGGTCTCGGCCGACGTGCGCATCGAGCGTGGGGATCGCGACCTCGGCACGTACGCGCCGTCGGTGTCGACCTTCCCGAACTCGAACCAGGCGATCGGGACGCCCTCGGTGCGCACCGGCCTCACGACCGACGTCTACCTGACGCTCGTGTCCTCGCCGAACGCACGGGGCCGGATCACGCTGGGTGTGTCGGTGTTCCCGCTCGTGGTGTGGATCTGGATCGGGGGTGCGCTCATCGGCCTCGGCACGGCCGTCGCGCTCGTGCCGGCCCGGACCCGGCGGGTGCTGCCCGAGTCGACGCCGGCTCCGGTCGAGGAGCCCGTGTGAGGGTGCGCGTGCGCGCCGTGGCGGTCGGCGTGGCGGTGGTGCTGGTCGGCCTGGCCGTCGTGCTGGCCCTGAACGTCGGTCGTGACCCCCGGGCCGACGCGAACCGCTCCCAACTGCTCGGGCAGCCGTCACCGACCTACGACCTCGAGACCCTCGACGGTGCGCCGGTCTCGGACGAGAGCCAGATCGGGCGCACGGTCGTCGTGAACTTCTGGAACTCGTGGTGCATCCCCTGCGAGCAGGAGCACGACGCGCTGGTGGCCTGGTGGGCGGCGAACCGGGACGACGACGCGGTCACGATGCTCGGGATCGTGCGCGAGGACACCCGTCGGGCGGTCGAACGCTACGTGCGGGACGAGGACGTCACCTGGCCGGTGGCGATGGACCCGGGCGGCCGGGCCGCCCTGGCGTTCGGCACGCGCGGTCAGCCCGAGACCTACGTGATCTCGCCGAGCGGCGTGGTGGTCGCCTCGCAGTACGGGCCGGTCACGGTGGCGAACCTCGACGACATGGTGGCGGCGGCGGAGCGGGTGGGCTGACGTGGCCGACACGAGCACCGCACGCAACCGCATCGCCTGGATCGTCCTCGCGGTCCTGGTCCTCGGCGCCGTCGCGTTCTCGCTGTGGCCGCGCCCCGGCGCGGACTCGGTCGCCGGGAGGACCCGGAGTCTCGCCCGTGAGTTCCGCTGCGTGGACTGCGAGGGCCTCTCCGTCGCCGACAGCCAGACCGCATCCGCCCGGGCCGCCCGGGTCGAGATCCGCCGGCGCCTGGAGGCCGGTGAGTCGGAGGCCGAGGTCCGTGCGTACTTCGTGGACCTCTACGGGGAGTCGGTGCTGCTCAAGCCCGAGGGGACGGGGATCGGCCTCGTCGTGTGGGCGCTGCCCGTCGTCGCCGTGATCCTCGCCGGCGCCGGCATCGTCGTGGCGGTGCGCCGCGGCCGTCGCACCCCGCGGCTCCGGGCCACGGACGAGGACGAGGCCCTCGTGGCCCGTGCCCTCGGGGCCGAGCACGGGACGGACGACCGGGCGGACGACGGGGACGAGCGATGAACCCGCTCGGCGAGGAGCGCGACTTCCTGCTGCGTTCGATCAAGGACCTCGAGGCCGAGCGTGCGGCGGGGGCCATCGACGAGGAGACCTACGCCACCCTCCACGCCGACTACACGGCCCGTGCCGCGGCGGTGCTGCGCGCGATCGAGCGCGGCGATGTGCGCGCGGTGACGGCCGAGTCCGACGCGCGGGCCGGACGTCTGCGGATCGGCGTGTGGGTGGGCGTCGTGGCGTTCGCGGTGGTCGCGGCGGTGTCGTTGTCGTTCGCGTTGGGCGCCCGGCTGCCCGGCCAGTTCGTGACCGGTCGCGCACCGGGCGGTCCGAGCGGGATGGCCGGCACGACCGGTCGGGCGGTGGCCGTGCTCGAGGCCCGGGTCCGGGCGAACCCCGAGGATCCGCGGGCGGTCAAGGACCTCGCCCGCGCCTACCTCGCGCAGCAGGAGTACGCGAAGTCCCTCGAGCAGTTCGTCACGCTCACGCGCCTGACGCCCGACGACCCGGAGCCCTTCGCGTACAGCGGCTGGATCGCCCGCCTCGCCGGCCTGCCCGACGAGGGGATGCCCCGCATCGAGCAGGCGATCGCGATCGATCCCGAGTACCCGGACGCCCACTTCTTCCGGGGGGTCATCTTCCTGCGCGACCGCAACGATCCGGCCGCTGCGATCCCGGAGTTCCAGCTGTACCTGGCCGCCGAGCCGGACGGCCCCCAGTCGGACGCGGTGCGCCAACTCCTCGCCCAGGCCACGGCCGCCGTGGCGGGTGACGTACCCTCCAGCACCCGACCCTGACCGAGGAGCACCCGTGGCCCAGCAGCCCGAACACGCCATCGACGAGTCCAAGATCTACCGCGCCACGATCACCACGAACCGCGGCACGATCGTCATGGATCTCGACCCTGCGCTCGCGCCGAAGACCGTGAACAACTTCGTCGGTCTGGCCCGGCAGGGGTACTACGACGGCCTCACCTTCCACCGGGTCGTCCCCGACTTCGTGATCCAGGGCGGATGCCCCGAGGGGTCCGGGCGCGGTGGTCCCGGGTACCGCTTCGCCGACGAGCCCGTCGTCGCCGAGTACACCCTCGGTGCCGTCGCGATGGCGAACGCGGGTCCGAACACGAACGGGTCCCAGTTCTTCATCTGCATCGACGACTGCCGGCAGAAGCTGCAGAAGGCGTACAACCTCTTCGGGTACGTCGTGGACGGCATGCCCGTCGCGCTTGCGACCCAGGTGGGCGACACGATGTCGACCGTGGTCATCGAGGAGCGCGACCGCTAGTCGGTCGCCCCGGACCCCGTCGTCCCGGTTCGGACCATGACGGCCCACGGCGGCGAGGTGGTCGTGGACGCGCGGGCGCGTCGGCGGGCGCGGGCGCTGTGGATCACCGTCGCCGTCTGCATCGCCTGCTTCCTCGCGCTCTACGTGGTGTTCGTGCTCACCGTGTGGGGCCAGACCCTCGACGGGCGCGCCTACGGCGCCCGCTGGGCGTCGCCCATCCGACTCGGTGAACGGCGGGAGCGCATCCTGCGCACCATCGTGACCCCGGCCTCGCTCCTCGTGATGACCGCCGGGTACGCCGGGGCCTCGCTCCTGCGGCGCCGCTGGCGGCTCGCCGGCGCGGTGGTCGTCGCCATCGGCGGGTCGGTCGTGACCGCGGAGTTCCTCAAGTGGGCCCTGCCGCGGCCGATCCACCCCGGCATCGGTGGGTTCGCGTACCCGAGCCTCCCGAGCGGGCACGCGACGATCGGCATGTCGCTCGCACTCGGCCTCGTGATGGTCGCCCCGCAGCGGTGGCGCTGGATCTTCGCGGTCGCCGCGACCCTCATCGCCGCGTTCTTCGGGGTCGGCGTCGTGCTCATCGGCTGGCACCGGCCGAGCGACGTGTTCACGTCGTACTGCGTCTCCCTCGCCTGGTTCGCGCTCGCCACCGCGATCCTCATCCAGTGGCGCGGACGGGGTGATCCGGTCCGCATGCGGCACGGCGCGATCGACGACCGGGCGACCCCGGGCGCGGAGTTCCTCGTCGCCGCGCTCATCATGGGCCTGCTCCTCGCGTCGCTCGCGTTCTCGCTCGAGGCCGAGGACCTGCGGGCCGTGCAGTACTCGAGGATCTACGTCGCCTCACTGATCCTCATCGACGCCTGCGGCATCGCCGTCGTCGGGTGGTACTTCGGGGTGCTCCACTCCGTCGGGCTCGATCCTCCGGCCGAGGACGCGGCGGCGCCCGCCCCGGTGCTCGATCCCGCCTGATCCTCCGGCGGCGGGCCGTCCGGCGCCCGGCTCCCGGTGCGGTCGGTGGCGGTCGGTACGATCGGTGTGACACCCCGAGATCCACGCCGGAGACCCAGATGCCCGCAGAGCCCGTCGGCCCGTCCACCCCCACCGCACTCGTCGAGGGGGTCTACGCACGTTTCGCCGAGCGCCTGCCGGTGATCCGTGAGCGCCTCGGCCGTCCGCTCACCTTCGGCGAGAAGGTCATGTTCGCCCACGCCGACGACGTGGCGACGATCGGCACCGCCCGGGGACAGGACTACGGCGACTACCGACCCGACCGGGTCGCGATGCAGGACGCCACTGCGCAGATGGCGCTGCTGCAGTTCATGCTCGCCAGGCTGGCGACCACCGCGGTGCCGAGCACGGTGCACTGCGACCACCTCATCCAGGCCCGTGTCGGCGCGGCCACCGACCTCGCCGTGGCCAACGACCAGAACGCCGAGGTCTACGAGTTCCTGCGCACGGTGAGCGCCAAGTACGGCATCGGGTTCTGGAAGCCCGGGTCCGGCATCATCCACCAGGTCGTCCTCGAGAACTACGCGTTCCCGGGCGGGATGATGGTGGGGACCGACTCGCACACCCCGAACGCCGGCGGCCTCGGCATGGTCGCCATCGGTGTGGGCGGCGCGGATGCGGTCGACGTCATGGCCGGATGGCCGTTCAACACGAAGGTCCCGAAGCACATCGGCGTGCGCCTCACCGGTTCGCTCTCCGGGTGGACCTCGCCGAAGGACGTCATCCTGCGCGTCGCCGGCATCCTCACCGTGAAGGGCGGCACCGGCGCGATCGTCGAGTACTTCGGGCCCGGTGCGGCGAGCATCTCGGCGACCGGCAAGGCGACCATCTGCAACATGGGGGCCGAGATCGGCGCGACCTGCTCGTTGTTCGAGTTCGACGAGCGGATGGCCGCGTACCTGCGGGCCACCGGACGGGAGGCCGTCGCGGCGCTCGCCGAGGCGAATGCGGCCTCCGAGTTGTTTCATCGCAAAGTAGAAAAAATTATACTCACTAGACCGAACGTAGAAACTGGCAGAGGATTAGGATTTCTACCGGGTACCTTAGAAGAAAAATATGAGCCCTACTTGGAGCCGTTTCACGACGTGT
>JALRDW010000084.1 GCA_023262065.1 Acidimicrobiia bacterium
GACGGCTCGGATCGAGGATCTCATGGTCGAGCTCAAGCGTGACTTCACGATCGTGATCGTGACCCACAACATGCAGCAGGCCGCCCGCGTCTCGGACATGACCGCGTTCCTCACCACCGAGGTGACCGAGGGCGGCAGCCGCACGGGGCGGCTCGTCGAGTACGACCGCACGCAGAAGATCTTCACGCAGCCGAGCGACCCCCGCACCGAGGGGTACATCACGGGGCGCTTCGGATGAGTCCCCGCCGGACCGACCCGCAACCGGATCCGGCTCCGCAGTCGTCCCCGGGGCTCGACCGCCTCATCGCCGCGCTCCGCCTGCTGCCGGACGCCGTGGTCGTGGTCGACGACGAGGGTCGGGAGGTCATGCGGTCGGCCTCGGCCGACCGGTTCGTGGGTGCCCGGCACGCCGACGCCATCGCCGAGGCCGCGATCGCGGAGATGCTCACCGACGCGTGCCGGGGCGAGTCCTCGGCCCGGGAACTGCAGCTGTACGGCCCGCCCCGGGAGGTGCTGACGCTCACCGCGGAGCCGTTGGTCGAGGCGGGCCAGCTGCTCGGCGCCATGGTGGTCATCCGTGACATGACCGAGTCGCGTCGGACCGACGAGGTCAGGCGGGATTTCGTCGCCAACGTGAGCCATGAGCTCAAGACGCCGGTGGGCGCGCTGGGCCTGCTCGCCGACACAATCGCCGCCGGGGGTGACGAGGCGGTCACCCGCCAGCTCGCAGAGCGGATCGGTCGCGAGGCCGACCGCCTCGCCCAGATCATCGACGACCTGCTCGACCTCAGCATCATCGAGGCGCAGGAGGCCCCGGAGCGGGAGGCGGTGCCGATCGCGATGCTCGTCGATCAGGCGGTCGAACGGGCGCGAGCCGGTGCGGAGGCGATGGGCGTCCCGGTCGAGACCGCGGCCGTCCCGCGGACGCTGGCGGCGGTGTGCGACCGGCGCCAGGTGGTGAGTGCGCTCACGAACCTCGTGGACAACGCGGTGAAGTACTCGGAGCCCGGGGCGCGGGTCGTGGTGAGCACGACCGTGCTCGCCGACGATCTCGTCGAGATCGCCGTGGCGGACCGGGGGATCGGGATCCCGTCCCGGGATCTCGAGCGGATCTTCGAACGGTTCTACCGGGTCGACCGGGCGCGCAGCCGCGCGACCGGCGGCACCGGCCTCGGTCTCTCCATCGTGCGGCACGTCGCACAGGCCCACGGCGGGGAGGTGGCGGTCGAGTCGACTGAGGGCGTCGGTTCGACCTTCCGGTTCCGCATCCCGATGCACCTGTCGGGAGCGACGAACCTCATCGACGGTGCGCCGACTCCCGGAGGAACCAAGCGTGGCTGACCCTCAACTCATCCTCGTCGTCGACGACGAGCCCTCCTACCGCGACGCGCTCTCCGTCGCCCTGCAGCGGGAGGGCTTCGCGGTCGACACGGCGGCCGACGGCATCGAGGCCCTCGAACGATTCGAGGCGTCCCGGCCGGCGCTCGTGCTCCTCGACGTCATGCTGCCGCGGATGTCCGGGGTCGACGTGTGCCGCGAGATCCGGACCACCTCCCGCACGCCGATCATCATGGTCACGGCCAAGAACGCCGAGATTGATGCGGTGGTGGGCCTCGAGGTCGGGGCCGACGACTACGTCACGAAGCCCTTCCGCCTGCGGGAACTCATCGCCCGGGTCCGGGCCGCGCTCCGTCGTGTGCCGGTCGAGGGTGAGGACGGGGTCGAACGGGCGGACTCGCTCGAGGTGGGCGACGTCGTGCTGGATGCGGCCCGCCACGAGGTGTTCGTCCGGGGCGAGCAGGTCGCGCTGCCGCTCAAGGAGTTCGACCTGCTCGAGATCCTCCTGGCGAACGCCGGGCGGGTGCTCACCCGCGACACCCTCATCGATCGCATCTGGGGGCCGAACTACTACGGCGACACCAAGACCCTCGACGTGCACATCAAGCGGTTGCGCTCGAAGGTCGAGGAGGACCCCGCGCACCCCACGCGCATCCTCACGGTGCGCGGCGTGGGCTACCGGTACGAGCGCCCGCGGGCCTGACGGGTCAGCGGCGCCGACGGCCGCGGGACCCCGTGCGGGCCGGGAGCAGGTCGTCGCGGGTGACACCGCTCGTCGGTGCCCCGGTCGGTTCCGGGTGCGGGTGCTCGGCGACCGGAGCGACCCAGCCCGCGTCGGGGTCCTCGTACGCTCCGGTCGCGTCGGCGATGGCGGCGGCCCGGTTCGGGCGCGTCCCCGGTGCGGGAACGCCGTCGGTCGCCGCGGCCTCCTCGGGGTCGAACCACCGCGCGAGTTCCTCGTCGGTCGTCCCGGCGCCACCGAGGGACCCCGACGCGCCGACCGGACCGTCCCCGGACGCGGCCGCGCCCGGCTCCGCCCGCGGGGGTCGGCCGGGCGTGGTCCCGTCGTCGTCGGGCTCGCCGAGGAGGTCGGCGAAGCGCATCAGAGGTTGGCGAGCGCGGCCTCGTACTCCGCACGGGCGCGCGGCGTGCCGAGGTTGGCCGAGGCGAAGGTGGCCACGACCGTGCCGTCCCGGTCGATCACGAAGGACCCCCGGTTGGCGCACCCGAGCTGCTCGTTGAACACGCCGTACGCGCGGGCCACGTCGCCGTGGGGCCAGAAGTCCGAGAGCACGGGGAACGAGAAGCCCTGCTGCTCGGCCCACTGGGCCTGCGCGTGGCGGGTGTCGCAGGAGATCGCGAGCACCGCGGCGTTCGCGTTCTCGAAGGTCGACGGATCGTCACGGATCTCGCAGAGCTCGCCCTGGCACACCCCGGTGAAGGTGAACGGGTAGAAGACGAGGACCACGGGCTGCTTGCCCCGGTAGTCGCTGAGGCTGACGTCGTTGCCCGCCTGGTCCTTCAGCGTGAACTCGGGGGCGGGGTGGCCGACCTCGACCGACATCTCGTGCTCCTTCTCCCGGCCGGACCGGGGCTCCATCGGGCGACGCGGGAGTGCGGCGCCGCGGCAGCATACGCCGCCGCCCCCGGTCGGCCCTACGGGCGGTCGCGCAGGGCCGTGGCGACGCGATCGGCCGCCCCGGTGAGGGGCGCCCGCTCGATGCCCACCAGCGGCGTCACGGCCACGTAGCCCTCACCGATCAGGGCGACGTCGGCCTCGGGGTCCGGCTCGCGCCCCCCGCCGTCGAAGGTCAGACGCAGGTCGCCGTCGGTCCGGTCGGCGTTGTTGACCCAGACCTCGCCGTACCGGGCCAGGTGGGCCTCCCGTACGCCGAGCACCTCGGCGAACGGACGGTTCGGCACGTTGACGTTGAGCACCGCGGGCATGGCGTCGCCGGCGGCGATCGCCCACTGGGCGGCGGCCGGGGCGAACCGGGCTGCGGTCTCCCAGTGGTACTCGCCCGTCGCCCACTCGAGGCTCAGCGCGATCCCGGCCACGCCGAACGCGGCACCGGTGAGGGCGCCGCCCACCGTGCCGGAGTGGAGGGTGAGGTGCCCCGTGTTCGCGCCCGGGTTGATGCCCGACGCGATGAGGTCGGGCACCGGACCGAACGCGCCGAGGCAGGCCGCCCACACGCCGGTCGCGGGCGGGCGGTCGAGTGCGTACACGGGCACCCCCGGGAGGTGGTCCCACTCGAGCTCGGTGACCTCGATCGATGCGTCGAGGTGGATCGGACCGATCGACGCGCCGGCTCCGCTCCAGTCCCGGCTCGGGGCGACCACGGTGAGGTCGTGGCCCGCGTCGTGGAGGGCGCGGGCCAGCGCGTGGATGCCGGGGGAGTCGACGCCGTCGTCGTTCGTGACGACGATGCGCAGCCTGCGGTCCATCACACCTCCGGTGCGGGATGGTGGCGGCCGTCGACCACCGCACCGTCGGCGACGGTGAACGACCACACGCAGCCCTTCTCGACCGAGCCGACCTCGGCGACGCCGCGCTGCTCCAACCGGGACACGAGCTCGCCGAGGATGTCACCGTGGGTGCAGATCGCGATCGTCGCCGTGGACGCCTCGATGCGTCGGAGCACCTCGAGCCAGTCGGTCCCCTCGGCGAGGCGCTCGTCGATGACGACGTCGGTGCCGATGAGGGTGGCGAGCGGGGCGA
>JALRDW010000106.1 GCA_023262065.1 Acidimicrobiia bacterium
AGAGGACCCCATGACCGTCGAGCAACCCAACCCGAGGACCGAGCGCCGGGTCGACGGCAACGCGGCCTGGCTCAACGCGCTGCTCGACGCGATCGTCGTCATCACCCCCGACGGCTCGATCGTGGAATGGAACGAGGCCGCCGAGCGCACCTTCGGGTGGCGAAAGGATCAGGCCGTCGGGCAGACGTTCGCCGACCTCTGCATCCCCGAGGAGTACCGGGCCGCACATGAGGCCGGCCTCGCCCGGTGGCGGGAGACGGGCGTGCAGGTGGTGACCGGCAAGCGGCTCGAGCTGCCCGCCCTGCGCGCCGACGGGCGCCGGATCGAGGTGGAGCTCACCGTCACCCTCGCCGAGGGCTGGTCGGGTCCCGTGTTCGTCGGGTTCCTCCGCGACATCACCGAGCTGCGCGAGGCGCAGCGCGCGGTCGAGGCGAACGAGCACCGGTCCCGGGCCATCGTGGAGCACTCCCCCGCCATCATCTCGATCCTCGGGCGCGACGGCACGTGGCAGTCCTCGACCACTGCGGGCTCGCGCATCCTCGGATGGCAGCGCGGGCTCGAGCTCGAGGGCGGCATCTTCGCGCTCGTCCACCCCGACGACCTCGAGTACGCGATGGCGACGTTCAACGAGGTCGTCGCCGGCACGCGCGGACCGGACGATCCGGTCGAGTTCAGGGTCCGGGACGCCGACGGGTCCTGGCACTGGATCGAGACCGCGGCCGACAACCTGCTCGACGATCCGCAGGTCGATGCGATCGTCCTGCACTCCCGCGACGTCACCGAGCGTCGTCGGCACGACGCGCTCATGGCGCAGAGCACCGAGCGGCTCTCGGCCCTCGTCGAGAACCTGAACGCGGCCGTACTCGTGGAGGACTCGGACCGCCGGATGGCCATCGCCAACCAGCAGTTCTGCGACATGTTCGGGATCCCCGTCCCCCCCGCCGCCCTCCTCGGCAGCGACTGCGCGGCGGCGGCCGAGCAGTCGAAGGCGCTGTTCGCCGATCCCGAGGGCTGGCTGGCCAGCGTCGAGGCCGCACTCGCCGGCGGCGAGCAGCTCCTCGACGTCGAGTTCGGTCTCGCCGACGGGCGAACGGTCGAGCGGGACTACATCCCGATCCGGGTCGACGACCGGAACGAGGGCCACGTCTGGATCTACCGCGACGTGACCGAGCGCCACGAGATGGCGGCCCGGCGGGAGCGGCTGCTGGACGCCGAGCGGGACGTCCGGCGGGCGATCGAGGACCAGAACGAGCGCCTCCGCGAACTCGACCGCCTCAAGTCGGACTTCGTGGCGAACGTGTCCCACGAGCTGCGCACCCCCCTCACCTCGATCATGGGGTTCGCCGAGCTCCTCACCGACGGGGAGTCGGGCGGACTGAGCGCCGAGCAGTCCGAGTACCTCGGGGTGATCCGTCGATCCAGCGAGCGCATGCTGGCGCTCGTGACCGACCTGCTGCTCCTGTCCCGGCTCGAGACCCGCAGCATCCCGATCGAGCGGGCCGAGGTGTCGGTGCCCGAACTCGTGCGCGAGGCGACCGGCGAACTCTCGAACGCGGCCCGGGCCAAGGGCGTGCTCGTCACCGATGCGTGTGACGACGGGCCGCCGGCACACGGCGACCACATGCGGTTGCGTCAGGTGCTCGACAACCTCGTGTCCAACGCCACGAAGTTCACTCCGGAGGGCGGCAGCGTGGCGGTGCGGGCGACCCACGACGACCGGGGCTGGCACATCGCGGTCACCGACACCGGCATCGGCATCCCGGCCGACGAGGTGCCGCACCTGTTCGACAAGTTCTTCCGGGCATCGAACGCGCGGGACGGCAACGTGCCCGGCACCGGGCTGGGCCTCGCGATCTCCCAGGCGATCGTGGAGCTCCACGACGGCCACCTCACCGTCGAGAGCGTCGTGGGCGAGGGCACCACCATCACGGTGCACCTGCCCGCCTGAGGCGGGTCAGGCCTGCCCGGTGGCGCGGGCCTTGGCCCAGCGGTAGTCGGCCTTGCCCGAGGGCGACCGCACGATCTCGTCGACGAGGTGCACCTCGCGGGGCGCCTTGTACCGGGCGAGGAGCGTGTGGCAGTGCTCGGCGAGCGCCTCGACGCCGGGCTGCGACCCGGGCCGGGGCTTGACCACCGCGGCGACCCGCTCTCCCCACCGCTCGTCGGGGACCCCGACGACGACGACGTCGAAGACGTCGGGATGGCTCTTGAGCGCCGACTCGACCTCCTCCGGGAAGATCTTCTCGCCGCCCGAGTTGATGCTGACCGAGCCGCGCCCCAGCAGCGTGATCGTGCCGTCGGCCTCGATCATCGCCATGTCACCGGGGAGCACCCAGCGCTTCCCCTCGAACTCGGCGAAGACGCTCGCGGTCTTCTCGGGGTCCTTGTAGTACCCGAGCGGCACGTAACCGCCGCGCGCCAACCGGCCGACGACACCGGAACCCGGCGCGACCGGACGGTTGTCGTCATCGAGGACGGTCGTGTGCTCACCCATGGCGAAGCGCGGCCGGCCCTCCGCGTCGGTCCCGGCGTTCGTGCCCTGGTACCCCGTCTCCGACGCACCCAGGCTGTCGATGACCATCACGCTCGGCAGCCGCTCGGCGATGCGGGCCTTCACCGCGGGCGAGAGGATCGCACCGCCCGACCCGATGACGAAGAACCCCGAGAGGTCGTAGGTCGCGCCGTCGTCGTCGAGGGCCTCGATGAGCGGACGGGCCATGGCGTCGCCGACGAGGCTGATCGACATGATGCGTTCGCGCTCGACCGTGCTCCAGATCTCGTGCGGGTCCATCTTGCGGGAGGAGGACAGGACGAGGGTGTTGCCGGCGAAGAGGGTCATCATCGCGACCCACAGCGCCGCCCCGTGCATGAGTGGGGCGATGGGCATCGACACCGTGCCGCCGCCGTCGACGGCCTTCTGCACGAACGCCTCCGGCGTGTCCGGCATCTCGCCGCCCATGGCGAGGAGTGGCCCGAGCGTCGAGAGGAAGAAGTCGCGCTGGTGCCACATCACGCCCTTCGGCATCCCCGTGGTGCCGCCGGTGTAGAGGATGTAGAGGTCCTCCTCGGACCGGGGGGCGAAGGCGCGATCGCCCGATGCGCCGGCGAGGGCCTCCTCGTACTCGGTCGCCCCGATGCGGGCGAGGTCGGTGTCGGTGCCGTCCTCGACCGCGACGAACACGGTCAGTCCCGGCGCCTCCGCAGCGACGTGGGCGATCCGGTCGACGAACTCGCGTCCGTGGACGAGCGCTCGCAGATCGGCGTTGTCGAACAGGTAGGCGAGCTCCCCCTCGACGTAGCGGTAGTTGACGTTGATCGGGACCGCGCCGAGCTTGTAGGCGGCGAAGGTGCCCTCGACGTACTCCGGGCCGTTGTAGAGGTACAGCCCGACGTGATCCCCCCGGCCGATGCCCCGGGCGGCGAGGTGGTTGGCCAGCCGCGTCGCCCGTTCGTCGAGTTCGCGGTAGGTGAACCGGCGATCACCGCAGACGATCGCAGTGCGGTCGGGCACCGCGTCGGCGGTGGCTTCGAAGAGGTCGGCGAGGTTCCACTGGAGCGACATGCGCCGGAGGTTACCGATCCCGCCCACCCCGGGGCGGGGCTAGCGGGTGACGATGACGCAGGACCCGTGGCCGAAGAGCCCCTGGTTGATCGACAGGCCCACCCGGGCGCCCTCGACCTGACGGCCCTCGGCCCGACCCTGGAGCTGCCAGGTGAGTTCGCAGACCTGCTGGATGGCCTGGGCGGGGACCGCCTCGCCGAAGCAGGCGAGGCCGCCACTGGCGTTGACCGGGACGCGCCCGCCGAGGGCGGTGACCCCCTCGTCGATGAGCCGCTCGGCCTCCCCGGGCGCGCACAGCCCGATGTTCTCGTACCAGTCGAGTTCGAGGGCGGTCGAGAGGTCGTAGACCTCGGCGAGGCTGAGGTCCTCCGGCCCGAGGCCGGCCTGCTCGTAGGCCGCGTGGGCGATCGAGTCGCGGAACGTGCGCTCGGGCTCGGGAACCCCGAACGCCGAATCCGTCGCGAAGTTCGGCATCTCGATCACGGTGTTCGGGTACGACGGGGTCACCGTCGCGACGGCCGAGATGCGCACGGGATCGGTGACGCCCCGGGACCGGGCGTAGTCCATGCTGCACACGACGAGCGCCGCGGCGCCGTCGGAGGTCGCGCAGATCTCGAGCAGGCGGAGCGGGTCCGAGACGATCGGCGACGCGTCGACGTCGGCGATCGTGACCTCCTTGCGGAAGCGCGCGTACGGGTTGTGCAGCCCGTGCTTCGCGTTCTTCACCTTCACCTTCGCGAAGTGGTCCGGTGTGGCGCCGTACTGCTCGATCCGGCGGCGCGCGTACAGCCCGAAGTAGGTCGGGTTCGTCGCGCCCAGGAGGCGGAATCGCAGCCAGTCCGGATCGTCACCCCGCTCCCCCGAGTTCGGCGCGAGGAAACCCTTGGGCGTGGTGTCGGCGCCGACCACGAGCGCGACGTCGCAGAGCCCGGCGAGGATCTGGGCCCGGGCCGCGTTGAGCGCGGTCGCCCCCGAGGCGCACGCGGCGTAGGCCGAGGCGACCGGTGCCCCCTGCCAGCCGAGCGCCTGCGCGAAGGTCGCCCCGGCCACGTACCCCGGGTAGCCGTTGCGCACGGTCTCCCCGCCGGCGACGAACTGGATGTCACGCCAGTCGACCCCGGCGTCGGCGAGCGCCTCACGGGCCGCGACCACGCCGTACTCGACGAAGTTCCGACCCCACTTGCCCCACGGGTGCATGCCGACCCCGAGGACCGCGACCTCTCCGACGCTCATCGCTGACCCTCCACCGGGCGCCACTGCCAGACCACGTACTCGTGCTCGTCGTCCTCGAACAGCACGCCGAGTTCGATCGCGACCTCGAGGCCCGATCGGAGCGTGGCCGGATCGCAGTCGGGGGCGAGGCGACCGAGCACCACCATCCGTTCCTCGGCGAGCTCGACGGCGAGCACCGTGTAGGGCACGAACGGGTCCGGCGCCATGTACGGGGCCGGCGGCTGGTAGTGGTTGGTCGTCCACGACCAGACGCGACCGGTCGCCGAGAGGTGGACCTCGGTGAGGTCCTCGGCCGGGGCCGCCGGGTTGC
>JALRDW010000168.1 GCA_023262065.1 Acidimicrobiia bacterium
CCTACGAGCGGGCCAAGGCCGAGGCGCTCGGGTTCGACGCGCGTGGCGGACTCATGGAGCGGGCCGAGCGGATGGTGCTGCTCGGCGTGGCGCTGTTCCTGCACCTGCTCGTGCCCGCGCTCTGGATCATGGTCGTGCTGACCGCGCTGACCGCGGTGCACCGGTTCGCCAAGGTCTGGCGGCAGGCCTCGGGACCGCAGGTCGAACGCCCGGCCCGGGCGCGGCACCGGCGGGCGGCCGACCCGACGACGCCCCGCCTCGCGACCTGGTGGGGGACCCGTCGCCCGGGGGCCGCCACGACCGAACGGCGCCGCACGGTCGCCCGGCGCTCGCGCCCCTGACGTGACCGACGAGCGACGCCCCGCCCCCTCGGCGGGGGCGCGGGCGGCCTACCTCGCCTACCGCACCGGTGCAGCACTCGCGAACCTGCTCCCGGCCCCGGTCGCCACGCGCAGCGCGAGCGCGCTCGGCCGCACGATCGCCCTCGCGATGCCGGCCCGGCGTCGCATCGTCGAGCGCAACCTGCGGCGAGCCGCGGGCGCCGACCTCGACGGGGTCGCGCTGCAGCGGGCCGTATCGGACGTGTTCGCCTCCTACGCGCGCTACTGGCTGGAGCTGTTCCGCCTCCCGCACGAGGGGCGCGACGCGATCGACCGGCACTTCCGGGTCGAGGGGTACGAGCACCTCGAGGCCGCGCTCGCCCTCGGGCGCGGGGTCATCGTCACGCTGCCCCACGTCGGCGGGTTCGAGTACGCGGCGGCCTGGATCGCCAACCGCGGGCACCCGCCGACCGTCGTGGTCGAACCGGTGGAGCCCCCCGAACTGCTCGCGTGGTTCACCTCGGTCCGCGCCGCCCTCGGCATGGAGGTCGTCCCGCTGGGACCCCGGGCCGCGACCCGGATGGTCGAGGCGCTCGGGGAGGGGCGCATCATCTGCCTGCTCGCCGACCGTGACATCACCGGCGACGGGGTCGAGGTCGAGTTCTTCGGGGAGCGCACGACCATGCCCGCCGGCCCGGCCGTGCTCGGCCTGCGCACCGGCGCGCCGATCGTGCCGCTCGCCGTGTACTTCGAGGGTCGCGGCTCCCACCTCGGGGTGATCCAGCCCCCGGTGCCCGCCGAGCGCGAGGGTCGCCTCCGGGAGGACGTCACCCGGGTCACCCAGGAGATCGCGCACCGGTTCGAGGCCCTCATCCGGGCCCACCCCGAGCAGTGGCACGTCATGCAGCCGAACTGGCCGAGCGACCGCGAGGGTCGGTGAGGGTCGCGCTCCTCTGCCCGTACTCGCTCTCGGTGCCGGGCGGGGTGCAGGGGCAGGTGCTCGGCCTGGCCCGTTCGCTGCGCACCATCGGCGTCGACACCCGCGTCATCGGCCCGACCGACGGCCCGCCACCCGAACCCGGGGTCGTGAGCGTCGGTCCGAGCGTGCGCATGGACGCGAACGGCTCCGTCGCGCCGATGAACGTGGGGCCCGTCGCCTCGGAACGCACCCTCGAGGCGTTGCGCACCTTCGAACCCGACGTGCTCCACCTCCACGAGCCGTTCGTTCCGGGCCCGACCGCTGCGGCGCTCGTGGGGTCGCGCCTGCCGAAGGTGGGCACGTTCCACGCCGCGGCGGAGGGCGACCACGCGGTGTACCGGCGCCTCCGCAAGGTGGCGCAGCGGGCGGCGCGGGAACTCACCATCCGCACCGCGGTCTCGGCCGACGCGCAGGCGCTCGCCGAGCAGTTCCTCGGCGGCTCGTACATCGTGCTCCCCAACGGGGTCGACGTGGCCCGCTTCGCCGAGGCGCCGACGGCGCCGACGGACCGTCCGGCGGTGGTGTTCGTCGGTCGCCACGAACCGCGCAAGGGCCTCGGGGTCCTCCTCGACGCGTGGGCCGACCTCGATCGCGACGCCGTGCTGTGGGTGGTGAGCGATGGGCCCCAGACCGCTGAGCTCCGGTCCCGCGGTGTGCCCGGGGTCGAGTGGCTCGGCCGCATCACCGATGCCGAGCTGGCCGGCCGCCTCCGCGGTGCGACGGTGTTCTGTGCACCGTCGCTGGGGCAGGAGTCGTTCGGCGTGGTGCTGCTCGAGGCGATGGCGGCCCGCACCGCCGTGGTCGCCTCGGCGATCCCCGGGTACGGCAACGTCGCGAGCGACGGGATCGACGCGCTCATGCCGGCTCCGGGCGACGCGGTCGCGCTGCGCGACGCGCTGCGTCGGGTCCTCGACGACGCGGACCTGCGCACGGGGCTGGTGGAGGCGGGCACCCGACGCGCCGCCGAGTTCTCCCTCGACCGGCTCGCCGAGCGCTTCGTCGACGTCTACGAGACCGCGATCGCGGTCGGTCCATGACCGAGGTCGACGCCCTTGCGGTCGAGGTCGCCGCCGCGGTGACGCGGGTCGTGCAGCCGCTGCTCGGGACCCCCGCGGCCCGACGGCCGGTCGGGTGGGCCCCGGGGGGTGATGCGACGCTCGGCATCGACGAGGTCGCCGAGGCGGAGGTCGAGCGGGTCCTCGCCGCCGCCGGGGACATCGCGATGTACTCCGAGGACCGCGGGTACGTGGTGCACGGCCGACCCCGGGCGATCCTCGTCATCGACCCGGTGGACGGCACCCGCCCGGCCGCCGCCGGCCTCGAGGCCGCCTGCGTCTCGGTGGCCGTCGTCCCGCCCACGCCGGACGCGACGCTCGGCGAGGTCCGGTTCGGGGTGGTCCAGGAGCTCCGGTCCGGGGCGCGCTTCACCGCGACGCGGGGCGGCGGCGCCCGGGCGGTGGGTGCGTCGGGCGATCCCATCCCGATCCGCCCGTCGGCGACGACCGACCTCGCGTCCATGTTCTGGGCGGGCGGGGTGCGGGGTCGCCCGTCGGTACCGGTGGCGGTGGTCCTCGAGCGACTCGTCGACGACGGTGCGATGCACGGCGGGTACTTCGATCTCGGATCGGCGGCCTTCGACCTCACCCGCATCGTCACCGGCCAACTCGACGCCTACGTCGACGTGGGACGGCGGATCGTCGACGAGGTGCCGGCGACCGAGGCGGCGTTCCTGCGGGTGGGGATGGGCAGCCTCTGCACCAATTTCCCGTACGACGTGGCGGCGGCCGCGCTCATCGTCCAGGAGGCCGGCGGCGTGGTGACCCACGCCGACGGCCGTCCCCTCGACGACCATCCGGCCGTCGGTTCGGGGCGCGCCGAGGGACTCGCGGTGATCGGGGCGGCCTCGGCCCCGCTCCACCGGGCCATCGTCGAGGAGGTCGACCGGGGGATGATCCGCCTCGCCGGGGCGGACCTGCGAGACTGACGGGCCGACCGCGCCCGCCCCCCGGCGGCGCCCATCGACCCGACGAGGTACCCATGCTCACCGACCAGGCCCGCGAGATCATCTCCGACCGGACCATCGTCCACGTCGCCGGGGTCGACACCGACGGTCGTCCGCACAACTCGGCCGTGTGGGCCGACGTCGATGCACAGGGCCGGATCGTGTTCAACACCGCCGAGGGTCGGGTCAAGGACCGGTACCTGCGGGTGGGCGCGCCGGTATGCATCTCGGCCACGAGGATCGGCCACGACTACGAGGCGATCACGGTCCGCGGCACGGTCGTGGAGCGGACGACGGAGGGAGCCGACGACGTGATCGACGCCCTCGCCAAGAAGTACCTCGACGCCGACTCGTACCCGTTCCGCCGTGAGGGCGAGGTCCGGGTGACGATCCGCGTCGAGGTCCCGTGACCGGACCGATCGCCGGAGCCGACCGATGACCGTCGTCCTCGTCGTGGTCGCCGTCGTCGCGATCCTCGCGATCGTCGTGATCGCGACCTACAACGGTCTCGTCCGCACCCGGAACCGGATCGACAACGCCCAGGCCCAGATCGAGGTCCAACTCGACCGTCGGCACGATCTCATCCCGAACCTCGTGGAGACGGTCAAGGGCTACGCGGCGCATGAGCGTCAGACCCTCGAAGCGGTGACCGCGGCCCGGACGCACGCCATCGATGCCGCCTCCGGATCCCTCGCCGATCAGGCGCAGGCCGAGAACGCACTGACCGGTGCGCTCCGGGGTCTGCTCGCGGTCGCCGAGGCGTACCCGGACCTCAAGGCGAACGCGAACTTCCTCGCCCTGCAGGAGGAGCTGACCTCGACCGAGGACCGGATCGCCTACGCCCGTCAGTTCTTCAACGATGCCGTCCTCTCGTACAACACCCGGATCCAGTCCTTCCCGGCGAGCGTGCTCGCCGGGATGTTCGGGTTCCGGGCCCGCGAGTACTTCGACGGCGATCCCGGCAACGATGCCCCCGTCGACGTGAGGTTCTGACCCGGTGTTCGAGCAGATCTCGGCCAACAAGCGCCGCACCTGGCTGCTGCTCATCGGGTTCGGCGCGCTCATCGCCGCGGTCGCCGCCGCGGTGACCACCCTGTTCGGGCTCGGCGCGTGGGGGTTCGCCGTCGCCGTCGTGTTCGCGGTCCTGACCTCGTGGACCTCCTACTGGTGCAGCGACCGCCTCGCCCTCGCCGCCGCCCGGGCCCGTCCGGCCGACGGGCCGGAGTTCGCCCGGTACCACAACCTCGTCGAGGGGCTGTGCATCGCGGCGGGCATCCCGAAGCCCCGGCTCTACGTGGTCGACGACGCCGCGCCGAATGCGTTCGCGACGGGTCGCAACCCGGAGCACGCCGCGGTCGCGGTCACCACGGGCCTGCTCGCGCTGCTCGACCGGGTGGAACTCGAGGGCGTGCTCGCCCACGAGCTGAGCCACGTGAAGAACTACGACATGCTCGTCGGCACGATCGCGGTCACTGCGGTGGGCGCGCTGGCGCTCCTGAGCGACATCGGGCTGCGGGTCATGCTCTGGGGTGGGGACCGCGACGACGACTCCTCGAACAATCCGTTGGCCGGGTTCATCGCGGTGGCCGCCATCGTCCTCATCGCGTTGGCCCCGTTGGGCGCACGGCTCATGCAGTTCGCGATGAGCCGTCGCCGCGAGTTCCTCGCCGACGCGAGCGGCGTGGCGCTGACCCGGTACCCGCCGGGCCTCGCCTCGGCGCTGGAGAAGTTGCGCGCCAACGGCACCGTGGTGGCGGCGGGCAGCCGCGCCATGGCGCAGCTCTGGATCGAATCTCCGCTCGACTACCCCGCAGACGAGGAAGGGAAGCAGCGCTCGTGGCTCAACCGCGCGTTCGACACACATCCGCCGATCGAGGAGCGCATCGAGGTGCTGCGCGCCATGTGATGCGCGTCACGGCCACGACGGCCGCAGCGGCCGTGGTCGGGGCGGCGCTCCTCGCCGCCTGCGGTGGGGGAGGCTCGTCCGAGCCGACGACGACCTCCAAGGCGAAGCCCGCCACCACGACGACCACGGCGCCGCCGGTCGCGCCCCTCACCGGGCTCGCGGACCCGTCGGGCGCGGCCCAGGGCCGCGCCGTGCTGAGCGTCAAGATCGAGAACACGCCGGAGTCCCGGCCGCAGACCGGCCTCGACCAGGCCGACGTGGTCTGGGAGGAGGTCGTCGAGGGCCAGATCACCCGCTTCGTCGCCATGTTCAACTCGCAGTCGCCCGCGACCCTCGGCCCGATCCGCTCCGTGCGTCTCACCGACCCGAACATCGTCTGGCCGGTCGGCGGCATCTTCGCGTTCTCCGGCGGCGCTCGGTACGCCCTCGACGGCATCGCGAAGGCCCCGGTCGTCCTCGTCGACGAGTCGCGCGCCGGATCGGCGATGTACCGGGAGCGAAGCCGCCGCGCCCCGCACAACCTGTACGGACGCGGTGATGCGCTGTTCCAGAAGGGCGGTGCACCGGTCCCGCCGCCGGCCCTGTTCACCTACACGACGAAGCGCGGCCCGTCGAAGGCCCCGGGCACCCAGGCCGCGCTGTCCGCCCGCGTCGGCTTCAAGGGGTCCTACGCGGTCGACTGGACCTGGGATGCCGCGCGAGGGGTGTGGTTGCGCAGCACCTCCGGACGCCCGTTCACCGTGGCGTCGGGGGCCCAGGTCGGCGCGACGAACGTCGTCATCATGGCCATCACCTACCGGGGCGGTGCCGGTGCGATGCAGGCCGAGGGCATCCTCACCGGTGAGGGTCGGGCGATCGTCCTCACCGACGGGCTCGCGATCGAGGGACGGTGGATCCGGCCGAACCAGACGACCCCGGCCCGGTTCGTGGACGGGGCCGGCCGGACCATCGCGCTCACCCCGGGCAACACCTGGGTCGAGCTGCCCGACGTCTCCTACCCGCTGGCGGTGACGCCGGCCCCGGTGCCGACCTCGACGTCGACGCCCTGACGCGCCCGCGGTGACGGCGGTCACCGCACGCCGACGATCTGAGGGGTCGGTGCGTCGGCCGGTAGCATCCGGGCCATGGCTGACGAACGAGCAACCGGGACCGCCCGCGTCAAGCGGGGCCTCGCCGAGATGCTGCGCGGCGGCGTCATCATGGATGTCGTCGACGCGGCGCAGGC
>JALRDW010000197.1 GCA_023262065.1 Acidimicrobiia bacterium
GGCCCGAAGCTGGAAGGGGACCGGTGGGGGAAGCGGCGGGTCTGGGCCGCGGGCCGGGGGGACATTGTTGGCTCTCCTGTCCTGCCCGGAGCCGACCATACGGCTTCAGGCGGGATCAGGATGGCGGGGGCGAGTCCCTGGGGCGTGAGCCGGCCGGGCCGGCCGGGGTGACTCCTGCGTGAAAAAGGCGGGATGCCGCATGACCTCCGTTACCGGAGCGTCGGGCAGCGCCCGTTCAGGGAGCGCGGTGGCGTTGACGCCCGGGCGGGCCGTCTCGCGGCGACCGGCGTCGGCGGTCAGCCAGACCTCGCCGCCGCGAACCTCGGTCTGCGTGGCGTTGACGAGGCCGCCGCGGTTTCCGACGAGGGTGAAGGGGTTGTCCTGGGCGGTCGGCTCGACGGCCTCGGCCCAGGTGGTGCGGACCATGAGGTCGCGGGCGACCGGCACGTCCTCCGAGGGATTGATGCCCAGCTGGCCGGGCGCGGTGTTGGCGGCCAGCCTGCGGGGGGTCAGGACGATCCTGACCGAACCGGCGGCGGGGCGCAGGGCCGGCCGGGCCGCGTAGGTCGCGGCGGGACGGAAGATGCGCAGGGTCTTGTGGATTTGGAAGCCGGCGAGGGCCCCGACCTCCGGCGCCGTGGCCTCGCGGTCCCGGACCTGCCGGACCATGTCGCCGACATAGGGCGCGGTGGTCGAGGCCGAAGCCGGCGAGAAGGGCCAGAGGGCCAGGAGGCCGACCGTCAGGGCCGCGAATGCGAGGGCCGGGAGGTTTCCGTTCCCGATCACCTTGGCACGCTTCTTGCCGTGAACCGACATTTGCCTTGCCCCTGTTTCCAGATGACACAGGGATACCGGCGCCGGGCTCAATCGAGGGTTTGGAAACAGGCTTAAAAAGCCCTGATTTTCCGGGTCCGGAAGACCCCTCCCCCTCTGCGCCTTTGCGCTAGATCAAGGCCGCTCCTCCCGCACTGCGGCAAGCCCCCCGCCAGGACCAACAGGGAATAGCGGGCAATGTCGGAAAATCTGGCCCAGCAGGATTCGCCGCCAGGGGCGGTGGCGCTCCTGATCCTCTCGGCGGCGGGCGCCTTCCTCGGACTCATGGCGACCGCCCTGTCGCCGGACCCGCTCTTCAGGCTGGAAGGGTGGATCTTCACCCTCGCGGCCCTCGCCGGGGCGACGGCCCTGACCGTCGGCGTGGCCAATGGCCGCTACCGGGCTGATTCCAGTCGCTACGAGGGCGGCGTCATACGGGCCGGCGCCATCGCCACCCTGTTCTGGGCCATCGTGGGGATGCTGGCCGGGGTCCTGATCGCCCTGCAGCTGGCCTGGCCCCGGATCTTCTACTTTCCCGAGTTCGGTTTCCTGAACTTCGGCCGCCTGCGGCCCCTTCACACCTCAGGGGTGATCTTCGCCTTCGGCGGCAACGCCCTGATCGCCACGTCATTCTATGTCGTCCAGCGCACCTGCCGGGCGCGGCTGGCGGGCGGCCTCGCCGGCTGGTTCGTCTTCTGGGGCTACCAGCTGTTCATCGTCATGGCGGCGACCGGATACTTGCTCGGCATCACCCAGAGCCGCGAGTACGCCGAGCCGGAATGGTATGTCGATCTTTGGCTGACGATCGAGTGGCAGCAGCTGTCGCCGCAGCACGGGTACGACCTGCCCGAGGCCGTGGTCGAGGCGGGTGTCGAGCGGGAGTTCGCCGAGGCGATGGACCGCTCCGCAGCCCTCCACGGCGCGATGGCACTGCGGTTCCCCGAACAGGCGTCCTACGCCGTGGCGCTCGCGTACCGGATCCGCTTCACGATGCAGTTCAACGCGCGCGAGGCCTTCCACATGCTCGAGCTCCGCAGCGGTCCGCAGGGCCACCCGGCGTACCGCACGGTCGCCCAGGAGATGCACCGCCTCATCGACGAGCAGGCCGGACACCACGCGCTCGCCGCTGCGATGCGGTACGTCGACCACGGCGTGTACGAACTCGAACGCCTCGAGGCCGAACGGGCCGCCGCGGCGCGCCGGGCGGCCCGTTCCTGAACCGTCTCCGCGACCACACGGCGCGCGCGGGCCCGGGTCGGTGCGCGCCCTGCGTCACCGGACCGGACACAGTGCGCGCAGCGGCGGGCCCGGCGTTGACGGGACCACCCCGGATCCGACTGAATGCCACCGCCGCATCCGCCGGTCGGGGGCCGGAGGGTCCGGGGAGCACTCCCGGGACCCGACGGGACCGGTGGCGGAGAGGTCTGGACAGGGATCCAGTGGTCGTGGTGAGAACGCTGCAATAACCCGGGGACGCCGATCGTCCCCGGGCCACCCAGTGACCCACCCGACCCTGGATCCCGGCCGGTCCGGGCCCGCCGACCGGACGCCCCGGAACCGCACCGAGGACCGCCCGGTGGCGGCGTCGTCGCACGGGGACCGAGGATCCCGCTCCGAGCGCCGCGATCGCCACGTTCGGCGCCGCCGCCTGTGTTACGTTGCGCGCCCCTCCACCCGGAAGAGCGCATGGCTGACGACGAGTTCGACGAAGAAGAAGGTCCGGACGGCGAGGACGAGGAGCTCGATCCGGACGACATCGAGGACGACATCGATGGCGACATCGATGGCGACATCGACGTCGATCTGATCGGCGACGATGAGGCCGAGACCGTCGACACCGCGGCCGCCGGAGCCGATGAGGACGACGACGTCGAGCCCGTGGACGTCGAGGGAGAGGACGACGACGTCGTCGTCGCCCTGGACGACGAGACCCACCCGGACGACGTCGAGGCCTCCCTCGACGTGCTGCTCAAGGAGCGCACGACCAGCGACCGGCCGGAGGACGAGGAGCCCGAGGACGCCGAGGACGACACCCCGCGGGGCGAGGGCGACACCAAGATCAAACCCCGCGGGGCCGACGAGTTCCTCTGCACGTCCTGCTTCCTCGTCCTCCCGATGAGCCAGCTCGCCGACGGGAAGACGGACCTCTGCCGGGACTGCGCCTGACCGAGGCGACGCCGCCGGGCGCGCTGACCGCCGGGATCGCGGCGGTCGCGTCCGGCCTCCTCCTCGCCGCGGCGTTCCCACCCTTCGGGCTCTGGCCGCTGGCGCTCATCGCGCTCGTCCCGCTGCTGTGGATCTGGCGCGGTGCCGGACCGGGTCGGGGTGCATGGACCGGCTTCGTCGCCGGGTCGGCGTGCTTCGCCGTCGTGCTCTCGTGGACCTGGTACTTCGGTGCCGTCGCGATCGTGCCGCTCGTCGTCGTGCAGGCGCTGTACTGGGCCGGCGCCGGCCTCGTCGTCGGGACCCTCGGTCGGGCGCAGGTGCGTTCGCCCCTCGTCGTGGCCGCCGCGTGGACCCTCGCCGAGGCCCTGCGGGGCGCCTGGCCGCTCGGCGGGCTGGCGTGGGGGGAGGTCGGCACCTCCCTGGCACCGTTCGGACCGGCCCGTGCACTGGCTCCGTGGGGCGGGGTGCTGCTCGTGTCGTTCGTGGTCGTGGCGATCCAGGCCTGCCTCGCCGACCTCGCCCACCCGACGGCCCGCGGCACGCGGGGGAGCGGAGCGCGACGGGCCGCGGCGTGCACGCTGCTCGCCGTGGTCGTGGTCAGCGGGATCGCCGTCCTCGCCCGCCCGGGGACGACCGCCGCCGGTGCCATCCGGGTCGCGACCCTGCAGGCCAACGACCTCGATCGGCGCCTCACCCCGGAGGAGGTCGCCGAGGACCTGCTCACCCGCAAGCACCTCGCCCTCGCAGCGACGCTGCGCGGGCCGTACGACCTCATCGTGTTCCCGGAATCCGCGCTCATGTCCGACCCGGAGACCGACCCGATCCTGCGGGCCGAGATCGTGGCCGTCGGACGCCGTCACGGCGCGTACGTGCTCGTCAACGTCATCGAACGCGGCCCGCAGGACCTCGTGCGCAACACGGACCGTCTCTACGCCCCCGACGGGCGCCTCGTCGGCCGGTACTCCAAGCGACACCTCGTCCCCTTCGGTGAGTACGTGCCGTGGCGGGATCGCCTCGGGTTCATCGGAGCCATCGATCAGGTGCCCGAGGACATGACCCCGGGCCGCGACGGCTCGGTGCTCCGGATCGGCGACGGCGTCCGCATCGGCGCGCTCATCTGCTTCGAGTCGGTGTTCGGACCACTCGTGCGTCACACGGTGCGGGATGGGGCCGAGGTCCTCATCGTCTCCACGAACAACCGGTCGTACCGTCGCAGTGGCAACAGCGCCCAGCACGTGCAGTCCGGGCAGATGCGGGCGGCCGAGACGGGCCGGGCGGTGGTGCAGGCCGCGATCTCCGGCATCAGCGCGGTCATCGATCCACGCGGTGTCGTCACCGAACGCACGGAACTGTTCGAACGCACCACGATGAGCGCCCGCATCCCGGTCCGCACCGGGCAGACCCCCTACGTCCGGTGGGGCGCGTGGATCCTTCCGGTCTCGGCGGTCGTCCTGGCCTCGGCCGGAGTCCTCGGGTGGCGCCGCCGTAGACTCCGCGGGCCCGGAGGCGGGACCGACGAGGGAGTGGGACACGGTGGGTGACGATCGCAGCCGGATCGAACGTGCGGTGGAGTACGCGGTGCACGTGCCCGTCGGCTTCGTGGCGTTCGCCCGCGACTCCGTGCCCACCTTCGTGCAGATGTTCTCGGCCCGCGGCCGTCGCGAGATGGAGACGCACCACAAGGACGTCAACACCCGGATCAACAACTACCGGGCCATGGGCCAGCTCGCCGTGCAGTACGGCCCGCCGGTCATCCGGGCGCGCCTCGTGGAGCACCTCGAGACGCTCCGGGTCCGTGCGAACGAGACCTTCGCGTCGATGCCGCTCGTCGACCGTGGCCCCACTCCGGTCCCGACCACCATGCGGGTCGTCGATGAGCACGAGGCGCCGGCCCGGCCCGGCGCCGCCGACCCGGTCACGGCCTCGGCCTCGGCCGAGGACGGCCCGGACCCGAGCGGCCTGGCCATCCCGGACTACGACGGGCTCGCCGCATCCCAGATCATCGAGCGGCTCGAGGGGCTCGACGCCACCGAGCTCGATGCGGTCGACGCCTACGAGCGCGCGACCCGGGCCCGCCGGACCGTGCTCGGCAAGATCGCCATCCTGCGGGCGTCCTGAGCCCGTCGCCATGGAGTCGGTCCGGGACGCCACCGTCGCCGACCTCGGCACGCTCGTCGAGTTCGCGGGGGAGTTGAGCGCCGAACTCGGACCGCTGCGCGGCGGGGCGTTGTGGACCCGACGCGATGCGCGCCCCGAACCCCTGCGGGCGGCCTTCGCAGCGCTGCTCGATGATCCGGACGCCGAGGTCCTCCTCGGTTGCGTCGATGGCACTCCGGTGGGGTTCGCGGTCATGGTCGTCGAGCCGCTCCGTGACGGGGGGAGCCTCGCCCGCATCACCGAGCTCCACGTCCTCGCCGACGCCCGCGGGGTCGGGGTGGGCGAGGCGGTGGTGACCGAACTGATCGGGCGGGCCGCAGCCCGCCGGTGCATCGGGGTCGACGCGCCCGCCCTGCCGGGCCACCGGGCGGCCAAGAACTTCTTCGAGGACCAGGGGTTCACCGCCCGGCTCCTCACCATGCACCGCCCGTTGTGATCGAACGCCCGTTCGCATTCCGCCCGCAGGTGGCGGTCGGCGCGATCCTCCGGTACGACGGTCGGGTGCTCCTCGTGCGTCGGGCCAACGCACCGAGTCGGGGCCTCTGGGCGGTTCCCGGGGGGCGGGTCGAGCCCGCTGAGACCCTCGAGGCCGCCGTGCGACGCGAGATGCTCGAGGAGACCGGGATCCGGGTGCGGGTGACGCGCCTCCTCGGTGTCGCCGAACGCGACGACGCGGCCGCCGGGGTCCGGTGGATCATCGCCGAGTTCGCCGTCCGGGCCGAGGACGTCTCGACCCTGCGGGCCGGCGACGACGCCACCGAGGCGGCCTGGTTCGACGAGGCCGCCCTCATGGACCACCCGGAGGTCGTCCGGGGCGTGGCGGCGTTCCTGGCCCGCCATCCGGGCTGAACCCACGGGCGACCCGGCCGCAGCCGGAACCATCGGTCCCGGCCCAATGCCCATAATCTTCGTTATGTAACCTTGCGGATTCTCAGGCGGAGCCCGGGAATCTCGCCCGCAGGCTCGGGTACGCGAGCACCAGCACTCCCCCGACGAGCAGCTTGAGCGCGGCCACGCCGAGGGTGATGACGACGAGCACGTTCGAGTCGCGCACGATGATGCGCGTCGGATCCGCGGGTTCGTAGTGCACCGTGATCCGGTCCCCCGGGGACGCCGTGACCCGGTCCGGCAGGATCGGGCTCACGACCCTCCCCTCCCTCGTCCGGAAGGTGATGCGGCGCTCGTCCCCGGCTGTCCGGACCACCCCGGTCGTGGCCACCGATCGGTCGGTCCCGGCCGGGCCGAGGGTCGCCACGAGCGTCCACACCGTCATGGCGAGGCCGGCCACGAGCAGCACGGCACCGATCGCGATCCGAACCCGCGCGGGCAGGATCCGTCCGGGTCGTGGCGGCGGGGGCGGGGCGAGGTTGTGCCACGGTTCGCCGGCACCGGGATCCGGTCGCCGCAGCTCCGCCCGGCTCGCGTCGTACGCCTGCCGGGTCCACGGGTCGCCGAGGATCTCACGGGCCCGGGCGACCGCGGCGAACCGGTCGCCCGCCCTCGGGTCGTCGGGGCGGGCGTCCGGATGCAACTCCTTGGCGAGGCGCTTGTAGGCCGCGTCGATCTCGGCCCGGGTCGCCCGCTCGTCGAGGCCGAGGACCGCGTAGAAGTCGGTCCGGGCCCAGTCCCGGGATCCGAGGCTCGTCACCGCGTGCTCCGCTCCACGGAGGGCAGGGTACGCCCCGATCCCCCGGACCCGGCATCGAGGCCGGACGGATCGCTCCCGGGCGGGATCGGGTCAGCCGACGTTGATGAGGTCGACGACGAAGACGAGGGTCTCGCCGCCCTTGATGACGCCACCGGCCCCGGCGGCCCCGTACCCGAGGTGCGGCGGGATGGTGATGCGACGGCGGCCGCCGACCCGCATCCCGGCGACGCCCTGGTCCCAGCCCGCGATCACGTGGCCGCGCCCGAGTGGGAACTCGAAGAACTCGTCGCGGTCCCACGAGGCGTCGAACTGTCGCTGGTCGCTCCACGCCACCCCCACGTAGTGGACGGTGACGTTCGCACCGGCGACGGCTTCGGTGCCGTCGCCGACCTCGAGGTCCTCGAGGACCAGGTCGGCCGGGGGCGCGCCCTCGGGAATGGTGACGGTGGGCTTCGTGTCGGCCATGGATCGGACGCTAGCCGTTGGTCGGGTCCTCGTACGCGCTCAGCGGCGGGCAGGAGCACTGCACGTTGCGGTCGCCGTACACACCGTCGATCCGACTCACCGGGGGCCAGTACTTCGCCGTGCGCGAGGTCTCCCCCGGGTACGCCGCTTCCTCCCTGGAGTACGGACGATCCCACTCGGCGCCGAGGATGTCGGCCGCGGGGTGCGGTGCGTGGTGCAGCGCGGAGTCCTCGTGCGCGACCTCGCCCTGCTCGATCGCCGTGATCTCGGCCCGGATCGAGATCATCGCCGCGATGAACCGATCGAGTTCGGCGAGGTCCTCGGACTCAGTGGGTTCGAGCATGAGCGTGCCGGCGACGGGGAACGACATCGTCGGCGCGTGGAACCCATGGTCCATGAGCCGCTTCGCCACGTCGTCGACGCTCACCCCCGTCGCCGCGGTGATCGGCCGGAGGTCGAGGATGCACTCGTGGGCGACGAGCCCGTCAGCGCCCCGGTAGAGCACCGGGAAGTACGGGTCGAGCCGCGCCGCCAGGTAGTTCGCGTTCAGCACCGCGACCTGGGTGGCGCGGGTCAACCCCTCCCCACCCATGAGCGCGACGTAGGTCCACGAGATCGGGAGGATCGAGGCGGAACCCCAGGGCGCGGCCGAGATCGGGCCCACCCCTCCCCCGACCGGTCCGCACTCGGGCACGAGGGGGTGCGACGGAAGGTACGGGGCGAGGTGGGCCCGGACCGCCACCGGTCCCACGCCCGGACCGCCGCCACCGTGCGGGATGCAGAACGTCTTGTGCAGGTTGAGGTGCGACACGTCAGCGCCGGGATCGCCACCCGCTGTTCGCCGGCTCGCTCGAGCATCCTCAGCATCAGGTAGCGGGCCCGGGCCGGACCGGACCTCGACAGCAGGTCGTCGAAGGATTCCATCCACTCGGCGGTCTCGT
>JALRDW010000212.1 GCA_023262065.1 Acidimicrobiia bacterium
CGGGGTCGGCGCGCCCGCGACCGGGGTCGCGGCGGCGGTCCGGGCGGACGGGGCGGCCGAGGGCGCCGCGACGGGGCGGCCCAGGCCACCGGCGCCGGGACCGCAGGGACCAGGGGTGCGGCTGCGGGCTCGGGTGCCCCCGGCGCGACGGCCGCGACGGGGGCGGGGCTCGCCGCGGCGGGCGCCGTGGCCTCGGCGGGTCCGGCCTGCGCGGCGAACATCGCGATGAGTCCGAAGGCGCTCGCGGTGGTCAGGCCGTTGACGATGATCCGTGCGGTGGCGGCGGCGTGGGGGCGCTTGGGCATGGCCCCATCATCGGCTCGGCCGGGTGAGCAACAGGAGTCGCTCCCGGCCAAGGTTCGGTAAAGGTTCGTCCCCGCCCGGTCGGTCGGGTCAGCCGTCGTCCCCGGGCAGTACGGCGTCGAGGGCCGCGAGCCGGGCGTCGAGCGTTGCGGGGTCCGGGGCGGTGACGGTGATGTGGCCGACCTTGCGGCTCCGGCGGGGCGCCTTCGCGTAGTCGTGGAGCGTCGCCCCCTCGACCGTCGCCACGGCGTCCGGATCCGGCAGTCGTCCGATGCAGTTGACCATCGCGACGGCACCGAGTCGCTCCGTCGGACCGAGCGGGAGGTCGAGCACCGCGCACACGTGGTTCGTGAACTGGCTCGTGGCTGCGCCCTCGATGGTCCAGTGGCCGGAGTTGTGGACGCGCGGCGCGAACTCGTTGGCCACGAGTCGATCCCCGACGACGAACAGCTCGAGCGTCAGCACCCCGACGTGGTCCAGATCGGTGACCAGACGGGTCACGTGCTCGACCGCGAGTTCCTCGAGGCGCGGGTCGTCGCCCACGACCCGCGAACGGCGCAGGATGCCCCCGCGGTGCTCGTTGGTGACGAGCGGCCAGGTGCGGACCTCCCCGTCGGCGCCACGGACCGCGATCACCGACACCTCGCGGTCGAACGCGACGAACCCCTCGAGGACGAGCGGGCCGGCCGCCGCGAGTTCGGCGAACGCGGCGTCGATCTCCGCCTCGGTCCGCAGCACGATCTGTCCCTTGCCGTCGTACCCGCCGCGCCGGGTCTTGAGGATGGCCGGGAGTCCGACCTCGCCCACGGCCCGACGCAGGGACGGGAGGTCGTCGACGGCGGCGTGGGGTGCGACCGGGATGCCGAGCGCGACGAGACGGGTCTTCTCGACGAGGCGGTCCTGGGAGGTCTCGAGCGGGTCGACCCCCGGGCGGACCGTGCAGCCGGCGTCGAGGAGGGCGCGCACGGTGGCGGCGGGGACGCCCTCCCACTCGTAGGTGAGGGCGTCGGCGTCCGCGGCGAAGGCGAGGATCGGTCCGAGATCGTCGAGCGACGCCACGGTGAGCGGACCGACCCGAGCTGCGGTGGCCTCCGGGCTCGGATCGAGGAAGCGGACCTCCACGTCGAGCGCACGTGCCGAGAGCCCGAGCATCCACCCGAGTTGGCCGCCGCCGAGGATCGCGAGCGTCGTCACGGCGTGACGGGCAGGTACACGGGTCGGGCCTCGAACCCGCCCACCGCCACGGCGACGCGCCGCAGCAGCCCGCGGCGGGCCGCGTCGTAGTCCTCGACCGCCTCGGTGTTCGCCCGGACGAGGCGGGGCGCGGGGAGCGCCCGGTCGTACGCGGTGTACGCGTCGCGGAGGGCGACGACCGTGGTGAGGGCGGGGGAGGCGCCGACGAGTGCCCGCGTCCGGGCGACGTCACCCTCGACCCGGTTCGCGGCGTCGGTGAGATCGGTCGGGTCGGTGCCGCGGGCCGCGGCGGTCCACCGGGCGAGCGCTGTGCGCAGCGAGCGGACCGGCGTGCGGTCCCGGGCACCGGCGCCGTCGAGCGCGCTCAGGAGCCCGGGCACGGTCGCGTACCGGGCGTCGAGGCTCGGGCGCAGGGCGGTGAAGGCGGCGTCGGCCGCGGCTCGGCGGTCGGTGAGCGTGCGGCGGGGGAGCACCACGGCGAACGCGAGCGCGCCCAGGACGAGGGCGATGACGATGACGGCGAGGAGGCGACGGGAGCGCTGCATGACCGTGGGTGACGGTACCCGCCCCGCGCGCCGAGGTCCGTGACGCTGCGTGGAGCACACGCCCTTGGCGGCATCGCCCCCCGCCGCTACGGTCCGGTCCATGCGCAGGATCCACGGGTCCGCCGCGCTCCTCGCGGCCTCGGCGCTCCTCGCCCTCCTGCTCGTCCCCTCGATCCCGGCCGTGCGGCGGGTCCTCGGTGGTGCCGACACCGGCACCGTCGTGCGGACCATCGACGGCGACACCATCGAGGTGCGGCTGGGCCGTCGGCTCCAACGGGTCCGCCTGCTCGGTGTCGACACCCCCGAGACCAAGGCGCCCGATCGGCCGGTCGGCTGCTTCGGCCCGGAGGCCGCGGCCTTCACCGCAGCGGTCCTCACCGGCGCCCGGGTGCGACTCGAGGACGACGTCGAACGCACCGACCGCTACGGGCGCCGCCTCGCCTACGTGCACGTCGACGGTCGTCGGTTCAACGACGTGCTCCTCCGTCGCGGCTACGCGCGGCTGCTCGTCATCCCACCGAACGGGACGCACGCCCGCGCGCTGCTGGCGGAGGAACTGGAGGCCCGACGGGAGCGCCGCGGCCTGTGGGGCGCGTGCCCCGGTGCCGCCTGAGTCGCCTCACGCGTGTGCGGCGTCTCGGTCGATGGTCGCCTCACGCGTGTTCGGCGATGATGCCCAGGACGGCGTCGCCGTAGCGGTCGGCCTTCGTCGGACCGATGCCGGGCACGTCGAGGAGGGCCTCGGTGCTGGCGGGCCGGTGGGTGGCGATCGCTCGCAACGTCTTGTCGTCGAACACGGTGTAGGCGGCCTTGATGTCGTGGGCCCGGCACCATGATCGGCGCCAGTCCCGCAGCGCCTCGAACAGTGGGACGTCGGAATCGGCGAGGTCGCCGGCATCGATCCCCTTGAGGCGGGCCCGGGCGGCGGCCGCACCCTTGCGGTTCACATCGACGCCGGTGATCTCCTCGAGTGAGCGCCCGGTGGCCGCGGCCTCGACGAGATCGAGCAACGGTGAGCGTGAGCGCCGGGCCGTGCGAGCGCCGAACTCGCGGCTCGTGGCGTGGCTGCAGTGGAGCCACCGGCGGGACCGGCTCAGGGCGACGTAGAGCAGGCGGGACTCCTCGGCGAGTTCGTTCGCCTTCCCCTCGGCGTGCTTGATCGGCACGAAGCCCGCCTCGAGGCCGGTGACCCAGACCGTCTCCCACTCGAGGCCCTTGGCCGCGTGGAAGGTGAGGAGTTCGAGCGCGTCGCCCCCGGCGACGTCGTCGTTTCGGAGCGCCGCGGACAGGAACCCGAGGAACCCCTCGACGCTGCCGATCCCGCCCTCGGCGGCGAGGTACTCCCGGCCGAGGGAGGCGAGCGCCTCCGCGTGCTCGCGCACCTCCTCGGGGGATTCCTCCGCATCGGACTGCAGATCGATGAGCGCCTCGGCGAAGGTGCGCACGCCGCCGCCCGCGGTGGCGCGCATGCCGGCCAGGAGGTCCTTGACCTCGGGTCGGTCGAGGAACGCCGCACCGCCGCGCACCCGGTACGGCACGCCGACCCGCTTGCACTCCTCCTCGAACGCGAGCGACTGCGCGTTCGTGCGGTACAGCACGGCCATCGAACGCCACGGTCGCTCGCCCGAGTGCGCGCTGCGGGCCGCGGCCACGACGGCACGGGCCTCCTCGCGCTCGGAGTCGAACGCGGTGATGGTGGGCGCAGGGCCGTCGGGCTTCGGGGTGCTGACCTCGAGCCGGGCCCGTGACGCGGGCAGGACGGAACGGCTCGTGGCGACGACCTGCGGCGTGGACCGGTAGTTGAACCGCAGCCGTACGGTGCTGGCGCCGGGGAAGTGCTGCTCGAACGCGTCGAGGTACCGCGGGTCGGCGCCGGCGAACCCGTAGATCGCCTGATCGGGGTCGCCCACCACGCACAGGTCGGCCCCGGTGCCCGGCGCGGCCTCGCCGAGCCAGGTCTCGAGCAGGCGGAACTGGGACCGGTTCGTGTCCTGGAACTCGTCGACGAAGAGATGGCGGAACCGCCACCGCTGCGCCTGCGCGAACTCGGGATCCCGTTCCATCTCGAGTCGGATGCGGATGAGGAGGTCGTCGAAGTCGATGAGGTCGCGCCGGTGCTTCTCGGTCTCGT
>JALRDW010000243.1 GCA_023262065.1 Acidimicrobiia bacterium
AAAATTAATCTCCCTCCCGCTCTGACTGGTCGCCACCCATCTGGAGATCCTGAAGTAGTCAAATTACATCAAGAGCTTGTTGATTTGGATAAGAAAATCAGAATGAATATTACCGACTTGATCCCACCAGAACACGAACGCGCGGGTCACCTGATCAGCCGCCCGACCGGCGCAGTTCCAGCGTGTAGTCGCCCCGCACCCGGACCGACACGAGGTACCCACCGCGGACCCGGATGGTGCGGGTGCCGTCCACGGAGGCCACCGGCCGTTGCGCCCCGGGGTACCAGACCACGAGGGTCCCGGGCGCGTCCGTGGAGCCGGCGAGACGCATCGCCCCCGTCCCACAGTCGCTCGAGAGCGCCGTGAGACGGCCGGGCGAACGCATCGGGTAGGCGCGTGACGCGCACGCCCACTCGGCCACCACGCCACCGTTCACATCACCCGGACAGCCGTTGCGCTGGAAGTGCACCTGATCGTCCGGGCGGCCGCCGTCGTACCCGATGCTGTGAGGGTCACCGCAGGCCTGACGCCACTGCCACCATGACGAACCGGCAGCGAGCAGGGCATCCTCCTTCGCGGCGTACCGGGCCAGGGCCGCCGTGTTCTCCTCGGAGACGGAGAACCAGCCGTACTCGCCGATCCAGAGCGGCGTGTCGGCCCTCGTCGCGATCGACTGGAAGTAGTCGAAGAGCCCCTCCACCGGGATGCTCGTGATCGAGTCGCCGTAGTTGTGCGGCGCGAACACGATGTTGTCCTCCGACATCGGCGTCGGGAACCGGATCGGGAAGGGATCCTGACCGTAGATCGTCGGCTCGATGAGGATCATGTGATCGACCGAACCCGCCGGCCGCTCCGCCCGACGGATCGCTGCGATCGCATCGCCGTAGAACACCGCGAGGCCGGACCGGAACGCGTCGTCGGTCCCGTGGTTCGGTTCGTTCAGCAGGTCGTACCCGCCGATCGCCGCCTCGGTGCGGAACGCCCGGGCCAGGTACCCCCACGCCTCGACGAGTTCGTCGCGGATCCCGCGATCGTTCGCGTAGAACGCCCGCCACGCCTCCTGCGCGGCCGGACTCGCCTCCCGTGAGCCCGGGGTGCAGGTGCTGAGGCCCCCGGTCAGCGTCGCCCACCGCGGCGCCCCGTCCCATCCCTTCGCCGGCTCGGTGCCGTCGGGGCAGGTCGTGCCCCGCGGCGTTGCGACGTACTTGCCCCACGCGTCCTGATGCATGTCGAGGATCGTGTAGATCCCGCGGGCCTTCGCGGCACCCACGGCGGCGCGGATCCGGGCCAGGTACGAACGATCGAACCGGTCGCGCCGCGGCTCGAGCCGCGACCAGGACACGAGCAGGCGGACCGAGTCGAACCCCTGGGCCGCGATGCGATCCCAGTCGGCGCCGGTCATCGGCACGACCGTCGGGTACCTGCGGTTCGCCTGCCAGTAGTCGCCGAGCGAACTGACGTTGACGCCCCGCAGCAGGGTCTGTCGCCCTGCGGCGTCGACCACGGCAGGCGGTGTGGCCGCGCGGTCGACCCGCAGCGCGGTGAGCGGCGGGAAGGGTGAGGCGGCCGCACCCGCCGGCGCGACCGCGCCGAACGCGGTGACACCGAGCACGCCCGCCACCACGATGGTGCACAGCCTGCGGATCATGTGGTCCCCCTCAGCGCAGCGAGCGCATCGATGACGGTGTCGTGGAGCGGTTCGTCCCCCAGCCTCGCAGCCGCGCCATAGCGCTCGAGCTCCCGGACGACGGGTTCGGCGACGTTGGCCACCACGACCCGGACCCGGCGCGTCGCGAGCTCGTCGAGCAGCTCGACCAGCATCTGCCCGCCCGAGTAGTCGACATCGGCGATCCCGCCCGCGTCGAGGACGATCGAGTGGACCGGGGTCGATGCGGCCGCCGGAGCGTCGAGGAGTCCGAGCACCTCGTCGCGGAAGTGCTCGGCGTTCGCGTAGTAGACGCTCGCCGCGAAGTGGTACACGCAGATGCCCGGATCGATCTGACGTCCCGTGCTGACGGGCACCGACGTGAAGTGCCCACGCTCGTCCCGCACGATCAACGTGTCGACCGGTCGGTACGACCGCCGCAGGTGATCGATGATCGACAGCACGATTGCGAGCACGATGCCCTGCTCGACCCCCCAGAACACGACCATCGCGGCCGTGAGCGCGGCGACCACGAACTCGTCACGGCGCATGCGCAGGACCCGTCGCATCCCGGCGATGTCGACGAGTTCGAGGCCGATCACGAACACGACGCTGGCGAGGGCGCAGTTCGGGAGGTACTCGAGGGGCTTGGTGGCCACGAGGATCACGAGGAGCACCACGCCCGCCGTCGTGAGCATGGCCAGTTGGCTGCGTCCGCCCGCCCCGTCGACCATCTCGGTCTTGGTCGGACTCCCGTTCACCGCGAAGGTGCCGCCGAACCCGGCGACGAGATTGGCGGCCCCCAGCGCGAGCACGTCGCGGTTCTCGTCGACCCGCTCGCGGTACCGGGCGGCGTACGCGCGCGACGTGCCGGCACTCTGGGCGAGGATCACGAGGAACATCGCCCCGGCGGTCGCCCACAGCTTCGCGATGTCGGCGAGCGGCGCCCGGGGCAGGCCGATGCTCGGCAGTCCGGCGGGCACCGGACCGAGCAGCGAGATGCCGTGCGCGTCGAGGTTCGCGAACCGGCCCAGCACGATGGCGACCACCACGGCGACGAGCGCGGCCGGGAACCGTCGGGAGATCCGGCGCGACCCGATGACGAACCCGACGAGCGCCGCTGAGAACCCGGCCGTCGTCCAGGAGATGTCACCGAGATCGCGGATCACCGAGGAGACGTCGAGCATCTTCGGCAACTGCTTCCAGGCCACCTGGATGCCGACGCCGGTGAGGAACCCGATGAGCACGCTGCGCGACAGGAAGTCCGCGAGGAACCCGAGGCGCAGCACCCGCCCGAGCACGAGGAACAGCCCCGTCATGATCGCGAGCAACCCGGCGAGCCCCACGTACTCCGGCGATGCCGCCGGAGCCAACGGCAGCAGGGCCGCCGCCATGATGACGGCGGTCGCCGAATCCGCCCCGACGACGAGGTGACGGGACGACCCGAGCAGCGCGAACACCGTGATCGGCAGGATCATGGTGGCCAGACCGGTCTCGAGCGGCATGTGCGCGAGTTGCGCGTAGCCGATGACCTCGGGGATGCCGAGCGCCGCGAGCGTGAGCCCGGCCACGACGTCGGCCGCCGCGCTGCGGCGGGTGACCGAACCGATCCCCTGGATCCTCGAGGCCCCCAGCCACCGTTCCACGGTCGCCGATCCTCCCACAGGCCGCCGGAACCCGGGGTCGGAGTCCGGTCCGTTCCGGTTCTCAGCGTTCTCTCAGGATGCTCTGCGAGGATCTCTCAGGTCGGGCACCGAGGATGATCTCGGCGGGACCCCCGCCGACCGACGAGCCGAACTCCCCGGAGAGGACGAGACCATGCAGTACCGAACCCCACGACTCCGCCGCATCGCCGGCACCGCCGCACTCGCGACCCTGACCCTCGCGACGGTGGGCACCGGCATGGCCGGCGCCGATACGACCGGGTCCTCCGGCCCGAGCGGTGCCCGCGGCCGGGCCCACCTCACGGCCGAGCAGCGTCGGTGCCTCGCCGACGAGGGCGTGAAGCGGCCCGAGGGTCGCCCGACGAAGGCGGACGCGAAGGCGCTGAAGGACGCGGCCAAGGCCTGCGACATCCCGCTCGGTCGCCTGATGCGGCACCACATCGGTCACGGCATGGCCGACCTCACCGACGAGCAGCGTCAGTGCCTCGCCGACGCCGGCGTGACCAAGCCCGAGGGTCGGCCCACGCTCGAGCAGCTCAAGGCGTTCGCCGACGCGGCGAAGTCCTGCGACGTGCCGCTGCGTCGCCACCACCGCGGACCCGGCCCGCGCCTCACCGCGGAGCAGCGTCAGTGCCTCGCCGACGCCGGCGTGACCAAGCCCGAGGGCGAGCCGACCGAGGAGCAGCGGGAGGCCATGCGCGCCGCCGCCGAGTCCTGCGGCATCACGCTGCGCTCCGCTATCGCGCAAAGTTTGAAGTGCAACCTCGGCTGCAATATTCGGGGAATGAAGCAACTGTTGAAGGCACAGGTGGTTGATGAAGCGAAGCTTCCAGAAGTCTCTCTTCTGGATCCAAGCGC
>JALRDW010000254.1 GCA_023262065.1 Acidimicrobiia bacterium
GCCCGAGGTGCTCGGCGACGCGGCCCGCCTCGTCCCGGACGACGACGCGGCGGCGCTCGCCGCCGCGCTCGAGGTGCTCCTCACCGACGACGCCGAGCGCGCGACCCGGACCGCGGCCGGGCGGACCCGGGCGGCCGGGTACTCGTGGGCCGCGACCGCCGACCGGTTGGCCGCCGTGTACCGGGACCTCGCCCGATGAGGGTCGCGCTCCACGTCGGGCAGCTCCGCCAGACCGTCCCCGGGGGCATCGGGCGGTACACGATGGCCCTCGCCCGTCACCTCCCGGCCGCCGGGATCGACCTGCTCACCTTCGCCGCCGGTCCGGTGCCCGTCCCCGCCGGTACATCCCTGCCCGCGCTCACCGACCTCGGGCGGCCCCACGACGGCGCGCGCTACGAGCTGTGGCACCGGCTCCGCGCGCCCCGCCTGCCCTTCTCGGCCGATGTCGTGCACGCGCCGAGCCTCGCCATCCCGCCGGCCGGCGACGCCGCCCTCGTGGTCACGATCCACGACCTGGCGTTCCTCGACCATCCGGACGCCTTCACGCGTCGGGGCGTGTCGTTCCACACCCGCGGCCTCGCGCTCGCCGAGCGGGAGGCCGACGCGTTCGTCACCGCGTCCGACTTCGTCCGCCGGCAGCTCGTCGCTCGGGGGATCGATGAGTCCCGGGTGCACATCGCCCCGCACGGCGTGACGCTGAGCCCGTCCCTCGACGAGCGCGAGGCCCTCGCCCGGGTCGAGGCACTCGGGGTGCGGCCCCCGTTCATCCTCCAGGTCGGCACGGTCGAACCTCGCAAGGGCATCGAGAACCTCGTCGCCGCGCTCCCCCGGGTCCGACGGGAGATCCCCGACATGACGCTCGTGCTCGCCGGGCCGATCGGCTGGGGGCAGGTGGCGGGGCTGCGCGAGGCCGGCGTCATCGCACTCGGCCACGTCGAGGACGCCGCGCTCGAGGGTCTGTACCGCGAGGCGACGCTGGCGACGGTCGCGTCGCGGTCGGAGGGCTTCGGCCTCCCGGCGCTCGAGGCGATGGCGCACGGCACACCGCTCATCGCCTCGGATGCGACGAGCCTGCCCGAGGTCGTGGCCGACGCCGGCGTCCTCATCCCACCCGACCACCCGGCGGCCTGGTCCCGGGCCATCGTCGAACTCGCGCGCGACGACGCGGCCCGGGCCGACCTCGCGCGTCGCGGGCGGGCCCGCGCCGCCACCTTCACCTGGGACGCCTCGGGGGCGGCCCACCGCAGCGCGTTCGCGCAGGCCGTCGAACGACCGGGACCGCGCCGGCGCGGCCGCTCCTAGACTCCGCGGCCGTGCGCGTCCTCCTCGACGTCTCCGCCGTGCCCGCGCGTCCGGTGGGCGCCGGCGTCTACACGATCCAGATCGCCCGACGCCTCGCCGAGCACCCCGAGGTCGACCTCGTCCTCGTGACCCGGACCGACGACGCGGACCGCTGGGCCGAGCTTGCGCCGGAGGCCGAACGGCTCGCCGAGGTGCCGGACCGCCGACCGGCGAGACTCCTGTGGGAGCAGCGGCGGGCCCCGGGCCTCGCCCGGCGCATCGGGGTCGACCTCTGGCACGGCCCGCACTACACGATGCCGCTGCGCATCGAGGTGCCGAGCGTGGTGACCATCCACGACCTCACGTTCTTCGACCACCCCGAGTGGCACGAGCGATCGAAGGTCGCCTTCTTCCGGCGCATGATCCGGGCCGCCGTCCGCCGGGCGAACGGGCTCATCTGCGTGAGCGACCACACGGCCCGTCGCCTCGACGCGGTCCTGAGCCCGAGCGCCCCGGTCACGGTCGCCGCCCACGGGGTCGACCACACCCGGTTCACCCCCGAAGCCGAGGCGGCGGCGGACCGCGCCGTGCTGGCCCGCACGGGCATCGCGGAGCCCTACGTCGCGTTCGTCGGCACGATCGAGCCGCGCAAGGACGTGCCGTCCCTGGTACGGGCCTTCGCCGCGATCGCCGACGCGCATCCCGGGCTGCGGCTCGTGCTGGCCGGCGCCGACGGTTGGGGGGCCGACGCGGTGCGCGACGCGGTCGCCACGAGTGGCTGCACGACACGGATCCTGCGCCCCGGGTACGTGCCCGCCGACGCGCTCGCGCCGCTACTGCGTCGAGCCGATGCGGTCGCATACCCGTCGCTCGAGGAGGGCTTCGGCCTGCCGGCCCTCGAAGCGCTCGCGTGCGGCACCCCGGTCGTGACGACGACGGGATCCGCGATGGCCGACGTCTGCGGGGATGCGGCCCTGCTGGTCCCCCCGGGGCGATCGGACCTGCTCGCCGCCGGCCTCATGCGGGTGTTGGACGATCCGGGCGAGGCGGCCCGCCTGCGGGCGGCGGGCCCGCCCCGGGCCGCCGGGTTCACCTGGGAGGCCGCGGTCGAGGCCCACCTGCGCGCCTACCGTCTCGCGATCGGTCCACGGTGAGGAGGGAACGGTGAGAGCGGTCGTCACGGGATCACGCGGCTTCGTCGGCCCGCACCTCCTCGCCCACCTCGAGGCGGAGGGCGACGAGGTGACCGGTCTCGACTTCGCCGGTCCGGAACGCTTCGACGTCACCGACGCGGCCGCCGTGCGCACCCACCTCGGGACGGCCGCGCCGGAGGTCGTATACCACCTCGCAGCGCTCAGCCACGTCGGCGAGTCGTGGGCCGATCCGTCGACCCAGTTCCGCGTCAACGCCGAGGGAACCCTGAACGTCGTCGCCGCGGCCGCCGCACTCGGGATCCGTCGGGTCGTCGTGATCGGGTCGTCCGAGGAGTACGGCGAGGTCGACCCCGCCACGCTGCCGGTCGACGAGTCCGCGGCGTTGCGTCCCGTCACCCCGTACGGCGCAGCGAAGGCCGCGGCCGAGACCGCGGCCCTCCAGATGGGTCGGGCCACCGACCTCGAGGTGGTGTGCGTGCGCCCCTTCCCGCACACCGGGCCCGGCCAGACCGATCGGTTCCTCGTGCCGGCACTGGCCGCCCGCATCGCCCGGGCCGAACGCGAGGGCACCGACACCGTCGTCATGGGGTCGCGCACGCCGATGCGCGACCTCTCGGACGTGCGCGACGTCGTGCGGGCCTACCGGTTGCTGGCGATCGCCGGCCGGCCCGGGCTCGCCTACAACGTGTGCAGCGGGGCGAGCACGGCGGTCGGGGAGATCGCCGACCTGCTCGCCGCAGCATCCACCCGACCGATCCGGTTCGAGACCGACCCCGCACTCGTGCGTCCCGTCGAGCCCCCGCCGCTCATCGGGAGTGCCGCCCGCCTGCGGGAGCACACGGGGTGGACCCCGGAGCACGCGCTCGCCGACACGCTCGCCGACGTGCTCGCGGCCGCGCGGGCCGCCGGGTAGACGGATCAGCCGGCCGGGATCGGATCGGCGTTCGGCGCGCCGAACGGCAGCACCTGCCGATCGAGCCAGCCGAGCAGCGTCGCCACCCCGCGCGGGTCGTGGCGGATCCGGTGACCGCCGTGGATCACGAACCGGAGGTCGGCCGCACCGTGGGCGGACGCGAGCTCGACGGCCTCGGTCGGGGCGACGACCGGGTCGTCGGAACCGTGGACGATGAGCAGCGGACGGGGGGCGAGCGCCCGGGCGCACGCGAGGGCGTCGAGCTGCTGCAGTTCCGCGGTCCACGCCGCCACGTCGCGGGGGGCCTCCGGATCGCGGAACACGCCGAGGCGCCGGGCCTCCGCCAGGAACCCGAGCGGATCGGCGGTCCAGCGCGAGATGCTCGATGGCGCGGCGAGGGTCGCCACCCCGCGGACGCGTGGATCCTCCGCGGCGGTGCAGATCGACAGCGTGCCGCCGACCCCCGATCCGACGAGCCACACCCCGTTCACATCGGCCCGCTCGAGCATCGCGTCGATGGCCGCCTCCTGATCGCGCCGCCACCCGGCGAGCGAGAAGTCACCCTCCGAACCACCGGTCCCCCGGAAGTTGAAGGTCAGCACCGCCCAGCCCGCGTCGCGGGCGATGCGGTCGGCGAGGTCGGGGAACGTGATGCCGGATGCGACCTGGCCGCGCGGGGGCAGTGGGAACCCGTGCGAGAGCACGAGGCCGGGCACCCGGCCGGACCGGGCCGGACGGGCCCAGTGCGACGCGAGGCGGATCCCGTCGACCTCGATGCTCCCGTCCACCGGACTCCTCCCCCGCTCGCGGGCCGACCGTACCGGCCACCGACGGCGCCCCGCACGCCGGGAGGACGCGGGGCGGGGGCGGATACCCTCTCGCGCATGGTGCCGGCGTACAAGGAGTGGGCCGCGGTCGTCCGGGCCCTGCTCGCGGGTGAGCAGATCCTCGACCTCCGCAAGGGCGGGATCCGCGAGGAGGGCCGGCACTTCGGCATCCGCAGCACGCGGCTGTGGCTGTACCCCACCGTCGAGCACCAGCGTCCCGAACTCCTCAAGCCGGCGTACCGCCACTGGGTCGACGACACCGTGGCGGCCGCACCGCCCGGGCGCGGGATCCGGATCGAGGGCTGGGCCGACATCACCGGCATCGCCACGGTCACCGACCCGGCCGTGCTCGACGAGTTGGACGGGCGGTTCATCTGGACCACCGAGTACGCCGCGGCGCGCCTCGCGTGGAAGGCGCGGGACCCCCTGTGGATCCTCGGACTCCGGGTCCACGTGCTCGAGGAGCCGATCACGATCCCGTTCACCGACGCGTACGGCGGCTGCACCTCGTGGGTCGACCTCGAAGGCCTCCCTGAGGATCCGACGACGCTCCCGTCGCACCCGGCGGTGAGTGATGCGTCCTACGCGTCGCGCTCCGAGGCCGTCGCCGCGTCGATCCCCGGCGGCCTCGAGCCCCCGGCCATCTGAACCGGCGCGCCCCGGTCGGTGGGGCGGCGGGGCGGCGTTACCATGCGGGTTCGTCCCGCCGCCGGAGGTCAGCACGATGCCCGATCCGCACCTGGGGTTCGAGACGATCGGGAACGCGACCCTGATCGTGCACGACGAGGTACCCGTCCTCGTGACCGATCCGTGGATCACCGGCGCGGCGTACTTCGG
>JALRDW010000260.1 GCA_023262065.1 Acidimicrobiia bacterium
GACATCACCTCGAAGCCCCCGGGGACCATCGAGTGGGAGTGACGTCCCGGGAGGGACGTCACGGACACGACCATCGGACCTGAGTGGGAGTGACGTCCCGGGAGGGACGTCACGGACACGACCCGGTGCGGCGAGTGCCACCACCGGCGGGAGCCCGGTCGGTACCGTTCCGGGCATGGTTCGCACCCGTGGTTCCCGTGTCGCGGCACTCGGTGCCGCCCTCCTGCTCGTCGGCGGGGCTCTCGTCGCCGGTTCGGCCGGGGCGGCGGCGGCCGTCGACATCTCGCTCGACTTCACCGCGGCGGCGCCGCTCACCTACGACCACAGCACCGGTGGCGGCGCGTACGACAACCGCAGCGTCGGCCGGGCCAAGGACATCGTGGAGTCGCTCGAGGGCAGCGACTTCCGCTGCGGGGACATCGTGACCTTCCTCACCCGGGTGACGGCGGGCGGGTCGGTCGCCGCGAACTCCACGATCGAGATCGACTTCGAGCACCTCGCCGACACGACGGGGCAGTCGGGGGTCGGCTTCTCGGAGATCGTGCGGGCCCAGATCAACGCCGGGAACGTCGGCGGGGAGGGGCCGGGCGGTGCCGACCTCGGGATCCGCGGCGGCGGGAGCCCCGTCGCCGCCCTCACGGCGCAGTCCCTCACCGCCCCGCTGTTCACGCAGAAGGCGGTGCTGCGGTCGACCGTGCGGATCAGCGGCATCGGGCCGAACACCTCGACGGTGCTGCGCCTCGACACCCGGGTCGCGTGCGACGGTACGTCGCGACCGACCGGCAACCTCCAGGCCGCGGTCGCCGGGTCGCGCCTGGTGGGCCCGAGCGCGGCCCCGATCCGGGTCGGGAACCAGACCATCCCGTTCCGCATGATCGCGAGCGTCACCCCGAGCGTGTACGTGGAGGAGGCCCCGCCGTCCACGACCGTGCCGCCCACGCCCACGTCGACGGCGCCGCCGACCGCGTGCACGATCGCGGTGGATGAGGAGGTCGTCGTCGCCGGCGTGACGCCGACCCTGCGCATCGAGGGCGGCACGCCGGACGCGACGGTGTCGGTGACCGTGGACGACGGTGGCACGAACCCGCGCGCGGTCCTCCTCGACGCGGCGGGCTCGGGCCTCGTGCCCGTGGCGACGCCGACCGATGCGGACGTCGGCCGCTCGTTCACGGCGACCGTCGCCGGGGACCCGGGCGGGGTGTGCGCAGGCTCGTGGACCGTGCTGGCTGATTCGACGGTGGAGCCGACGACCACGACCACCGAGCCGGAGATCCTCGTCGAACCGACCATCCCGGACCAGCCGGGTCCGGCCGACATCACGATCGACGTCGACATCGACAACACCGGGGAGGACCCGGAGGAGGACCCGGGGGTCGTCGACCCGCAGATGACCGCGCAGTGCACCCAGCAGGGCGCGGTGGTGTTCCGTGCCGACGTGCCCCTGACGAACGCGACGCTCCCGGTCGGCGGCTCGACCCGGGGTCGGTTCAGCGTGCAGGTGGATCCGGCGAACGGCGAACTGTCCTGCGCCTTCGAGGTCACCGGCGTGCCCGAGGGCGGGACCGAACGGGTGCCGATCAACGAGTCGGACCTCACGGTGGACGTGACCGAGGTGCTGAGCGCGGGCTCCGCGCTCCCGGCGACCGGGGCCGACGGCGATCGGTCGCTCGTCCTCGCAGGGCTCGGCGCGCTGCTCGCGGGCCTCGGGCTCCTGGCGATCGCCCGCCGTCGCGTGCCGCTCGCCTGATCGACGCCCCCAGCATGGCCCCGGGCCGGGGCGACCTGCTGGAATGCAGCGGTCGTCCGGGCCGTACCCGTCGCCCGATGGACCGATCAGGGGGTGAGGACGTGCGGTTGGTGGACCCGGAGCAGGTCGAGTCGGTCGTCGGTGGACTGCTCGGTGCGGTCGACGTCGACGGTGGTGCGACCGAGGAGCAGATGAGCATCCTGCGGGCGCTCACGACCCACGTCTGGGCCCGGCCCGACCTGGAGCTCGCAGCGGTCACCCCGCTGACCCCCGGCGAGGTCGCCGCGGCGATCGGCGGGACCGACGCGGTGCGCCGGTTCCACTACCTGCTCGTGCTGCTCGAACTGTGCCGGCACCCGCTCACCGAGGCGCAGGACGCTCGCGTGCGCGCGTACGCCGACGCGCTCGCCCTCGACGGCAACGGGCTCGAGTTCTGCCGTGATCTGGTGGCCGAGGGCGTCGAGACGGCCCGGGCGGACCACGACCGCTTCGAGGTGAACCTCGCGGCCGCTCAGCGCGAACCGCAGCTGCGGGATCGCACCCTGCGGGACGACGCCACCGACCCGGAGCTCGTCGACCGCATCATGGCGTTCGAACGCCTCCCCGAGGACACGCTCGGGTACGCCCTCACCCGCTTCTACTCGGACTTCGGCCTCGACGTGCCCGGGGCCTCGGCGAGCACGTTCAACTACATCTTCGTATCCCACGACATGAACCACGTCATCGCCGGCTACGAGCCCGTCGCCGCCGGCGAGTTGGCGCTCGGCGCGTTCCAGATGGGCATGAACGACTCCGAGGTCTCCTGGATCCTGTGCCTCACGAACCTCGCGATCCACGAGGCCGGGGTGATCCAACTCGGCGACATCGCCCCCAAGAACGCGACGCTGTCGCGTCCCGGCGTCGCCGACATGTTCGGACGCGCGATGGCGCGCGGGGTGGCGACCACCGACGACTTCGGGTCGGCCGATCACCTCGCGATGGCCGAGTGGCCGCTCGAGGCGGTGCGGGCGCGCTATGGCGTCCCGCCGCTCGACGCCTGATCAGTCCTCGTCGGCTTCGTCCGCGCCGGTCGCGTCGTAGCCCGCCGCGGCGAGGCGTGCGAGCAGCGCGTCACGTGGGCTCTCGCCGGGGCCGCGCGCCTTGTCGCTCGCCACACGCCACCCGTGGCGAGACGAGTAGACGAGCGGGGCCTCCTTGAGTCGGCCGTAGCCGTACCCGGTGACCCGGGCGAAGAGGAGTTCGTGGTCGGCCATCGTCTTGGTCTCGAAGGTCTCGCAGTGGATCCACGCGAGCGAGTCGACGACCACCGGGTGACCATCGACCTCGGTGAGGTACTCCTCGGCGATGTGGTGGAACCGACGCCCCGGGTACGAGAAGTACTGGCCGATGTCAACCTGGTCGCCAGCGAGGAACGACACCGTGAACGCGCCGCTCGCGAGCATGAGCGGGTACGTGTCGTGCTTCGGGGAGACACTGGCCATGATGATCGGCTCCTCGAAGGAGACCTGGCTGACCCAGTGCGAGGTGTAGGCCCGGGTCACGCCCCCGTGGGTCGCCGCGACGACCTCCACGCCCTTGGCCGCCTGGCCGAGGGCCCGCTTGAGCTTGGGATCGATCATGAGGACATCGTCCCCCGTCCGCCCCGCGGGCGTGGCATCGTGGCGGACGTGCGAGCACTGGTGCAGCGGGTCCGGCGGGCCGCGGTGACCGTCGACGGCGAGGTCGTCGGATCGATCGGGGCGGGTCTGTGCGTGCTCGTCGGGGTCACCCACGCCGATGACGCCGCCGCAGCGGACCGGCTCGCCGCGAAGGTCTGGAACCTGCGCTGCTTCGACGATGACGCAGGGGCCATGAACCGGTCGGTGGCCGAGGTCGGTGGTGAGGTGCTCGTCGTGAGCCAGTTCACGCTCTACGGGGACACCCGCAAGGGGCGACGGCCGTCGTACGTGGACGCGGCGCGACCCGAGCAGGCCGAGCCGCTCTGCGAGGCGTTCGTGGGGGCCCTGCGCGCGCTCGGGGCCCACGTGGCGACCGGTCGGTTCCGCACCCACATGGAGGTCGACCTCGTGAACGACGGACCCGTCACCCTCTCCCTGGAGGTCTGACGCGGGCCCATCCCGGGCGTGTCCCGGGGCGCCGGTACGCTCGCCGTCCCATGTCGGATTCCCACGACCACCCGCTCCTCGCCGGACTCAACCCCGTCCAGCGCGAGGCGGTCACGGCTCCCGACGGTCCGCTGCTCGTGATCGCCGGTGCCGGATCGGGCAAGACCCGCGTCCTCACCCATCGCATCGGATGGCTGCTCGCCGAGCACGGCGTGCGGCGGGGCGAGATCATCGCGATCACCTTCACCAACAAGGCGGCGGCCGAGATGCGCGAGCGGGTGGTCGACCTCGTCGGCCCCGAGGCGTCCCGGATGTGGGTCTCCACCTTCCACTCCTCCTGTGCGCGCATGCTCCGCCAGGACGCCGGGCTCCTCGGGTACCGCAAGGAGTTCTCGATCTACGACCAGGCCGACGCCGTGCGCCTCGTCGACTACGTGCGTCGCGACCTCGACCTCGACCCGAAGCGGTTCACCGCCCGCGCGCTGGCCAACCGCATCTCGGGGTGGAAGAACGATCTGGTCGGAGTGGGAGCGGCCCGGGAGCAGGCCGACAACGCGATCGACCTGCGCATCGCCGACGTCTACGCGGAGTACCAGGCCCGACTCGCCCAAGCCTCGGCGGTCGACTTCGACGATCTGCTCCTCCTCGTCGTGCGCCTGTTCCAGGAACACCCCGAGGCTCTCGCCCGTTGGCGCCACCGGTTCCGCCACGTGCTCGTCGACGAGTTCCAGGACACCAACCTGGCCCAGTGGGAGATCGTCCGCATGCTCGCCGAGGAGCACCGCACGGTGATGGGCGTCGGCGACGCCGACCAGGCGATCTACAAGTTCCGGGGCGCCGACTACCGCAACCTCCTGCGCTTCGAGGAGGCGTTCCCCGAACTCTCGACGATCGTGCTCGAGCAGAACTACCGCTCGACCCAGCACATCCTCTCCGCGGCGAACGCGGTCATCTCGAACAACGCCGGTCGACGTCCGAAACGGCTCTGGACCGAGCAGCTCGGTGGCGAACTGATCCTGCAGTACCTCGCGGACGACGAGCGGGACGAGGCCCAGTACGTCACCCACGAGATCCATCGGCTCGTCGATCAGGACGCCGTCCGTCACTCGGACATCGCGGTCTTCTACCGGACGAACGCGCAGAGCCGGGTGCTCGAGGAGCAACTCGTGCGCACCGGCGTGCCGTACCGGGTCGTCGGGGGTACGAAGTTCTACGACCGGCGCGAGGTCAAGGACGTGCTCGCCTACCTGCGCGCCCTCGTCAACCCCGATGACGAGGTGGCCTGGAAGCGCATCGTGAACGTGCCCAAGCGCGGCGTGGGCGACACCAGCGTGCGCAAGGTCGAGATGCACGCGAGCGGCGCGGGGATCACGTTCCGGGCCGGGCTCGCGGCGGCGGCCGGTGCCGGGGTCAGCGGCAAGGCACTCGGCGGGATCGGTCGACTCCTCGAGGTGATCGAGGTGGTCGAGGCCGAGTCGGACCTGACCGTCTGCGGCGCGATCGAGATGATCCTCGAGCGCACCGGGTACCTGGCCGAACTCGAGGCCGAGCGCACGATCGAGGCCGAGGGTCGCCGCGAGAACCTCGCCGAACTCGTCGGCGTGGCCCGCGACTTCGACGAGCAGGTCGAGCGGGGTGACGGCGGCACGCTCGGGGCGATCGCGGGGATCGACGTGGGCGGCACGGAGGCCGAGGCCGCGGCCGAGGGTGCGACGATCACCGGTGTCGCACGCGTGCAGGCCTTCCTGGAGGCGGTGTCGCTCGTCACCGACCTCGACGAGATCGACGGCGAGACCGCGGCGGTCACGCTCATGACCCTGCACGGGGCCAAGGGCCTCGAGTTTCCGGTGGTGTTCCTCACCGGTCTCGAGGACGGCGTCTTCCCGCACCTGCGGTCGCTCACCGACCCGGACGCCCTCGAGGAGGAACGCCGCCTCTGCTACGTCGGCATCACCCGGGCCCGCGAGCGGCTCTACCTGTGCCACGCCTGGTCCCGGCAACTGTTCGGCGCGACGAGTTACAACCCGCCGAGCCGGTTCCTCGAGGAGATCCCCGAGGAGCTCGTGCACCGACTCGGTGAGACCGCGCGGTCCCGTGGGGGCGGGCTCGGTGGTGTGCGCGACTCGGTGGTGCGCGGTGCCCTGCGGCAGGCGAGCGCCGGATCCCGGGGCGACGCGTTCTCGCCGCCCATCGGGGCGCGCGGGTCCACGGCCGACGACGGCCCGTACAGCGTGCCCACCCCGCCCGAGGGGGCGCGCGGGGCCGAGGCCATCGGCTTGCGCACGGGCGACGACGTCGTGCACGAGAAGTTCGGCGAGGGTGTCATCCTCGAGATCATCGGCGCGGGGGACAAGGCCGAGGTGGTCGTGCGGTTCCCCGAGGTCGGGGAGAAGCGCCTGCTCCTCGCGTGGGCGCCCCTGCGCCGACTCTGAGGTGGGGCCACCGGTGGTCGGGGTCTAGGAGGTCGGCTCGGGCGCCGGGATGATGCGGCGCAGGTCGACGAGGAACAGGCCCCGCTGCTCGCCCCGCTCCGGGATGTTCGTCGTGAACCGGTCGAGCTGCTCCGAGGCGTAGCGCCGGGCGTCGCAGTCCTCGTAGCGGTTCACCGAGGCCCTCCACCGCAGGGGGCAGTCGTCCTCCTCGGGCGAGTTGACGCTCAGGGCGACGAGTTCACCCTGCTCGCGATCGATCCAGAAGCCCTTCTCGCCCGCGAGCGGATCCGCGAAGAACACCGGGCCGCCCTCGCGGATCTGCCGGGTGAGCGTCTCGGCGTTCCCGGCCGAGAACGCCTCGTACTCGGCGCCGGAGCCGGTGGGCTGGCCGCCACGTCCGCTGAGCACCCACAGGATCGCGGCGATCGACAGGCCCGCCACGAGGATCGCCACCACGGTCACGACGAAGAAGCGCACATCGCCCTTCGATGCACGGGGGGTGGCGGGCTCGCCGCCGGGGCGCAGGGGCTGGGTCACCCCGCTTGGTTACCACGCCCCGCACCCGGGAGTCCCGCCGGGGCCCTGCGTTGGCCCGCCGCAGAGGCGGCTGGGTAGGGTGCGCGACGCATCCGTGGGGTTCCGGCGCGACCATGCGCAGGGCGCGGTTGCCACGGCCCGAGGGGGTGCCCATGGAGCGTCGGTACCGCGTCGTCATCGCGAAGCCGGGTCTCGACGGCCACGACCGTGGCGCCAAGACCATCACGAGGGCCCTCCGGGACCACGGTTTCGAGGTCATCTACACGGGTCTGCACCAGACGCCCGAGCAGATCGCCGAGACGGCGTTGCAGGAAGACGTCGACGCAGTCGGCCTGTCGCTCCTCTCCGGGGCACATCTCACGTTGTTCCCTCGCGTGATGGAGGAACTGCGCGGCCGCGACCTGGGTGACGTTCTCATCTTCGGCGGTGGCGTGATTCCCGACGCCGATGCGCGCGCGCTGAAAGAACAGGGTGTGGGCGAGGTGTTCGGCCCGGGGTCGTCGCTGAAGGCGATCTGTCAGTGGCTGGAAGAAGAGCTCGACAAGCGCGTCGCCGTCTGATCGACGGTCTCGAAAATTCCCATTCGCAAGCAGTCGCAATAAGTCAATCAGTCGCAATAAGTAAGGAGCAAGAGTGGACCTCTTCGAATATCAAGGCAAGCAGTACTTTGCCAAGTTCGGAATTCCGGTGTCGGCCGGCGGTGCCGCCTACGCATCCCCGATTATCGCCACCATCGCCGGCACCAAGCAGGTCGTGCAATATGTGCGCAGCACGATGGTGGGTGTGGACGCGGCCACGGGCAAGTTGTTGTGGACTTTCAACCGGACATCGGATCCCCGCACCGGAAGCAACATCGGGACACCGGTGGTGTACAAGGACGGGGTGTATGGAGCGGCGAGTCTGGTGGGAGCCGGGCTGGCGACCGTCGCCAAGAACGGCGAAACGTTCACCGCGACGTCCACCTATTTCGACCGGACACTGCCGAGCGCGATCGGGGGGGTTGTGCGGATTGGCGAGTACGGTTACGGCGCCAACGGCCAGACATTCGTCTGTTTCGACTGGGCCACCGGCACGGTCAAATGGGCCGAGCGTGGGGTGGGTGCGGGGGCGATGATCGTTGCCGACAACCGGATCTTCCTGCGCAAGGAAGCCGGGGAAGTTTCCCTCATCGAACCGTCGCCGGAGGGCTTCAAGGCCCGAGGCAACTTCCTTCCCGAGGGTCATCCCCAGCGCGGACGTTCGGAGTCGTGGGCGTACCCGGCGCTCTCCGACGGTCGGTTGTACATCCGGGATGGCGCGAAGTTGTGGGTTTACGATGTCCGGGCGGGCAAGCGCTGAGATCGGACCGGATGGGCGGGACTGTCGCAATCAACGGTACTTTCGACGCCAATTTCATCCCCGAACCGGTTCCGCGCGACGCACCCGAGATTGCACTGCGCCTACGGATGCGCCGGCATGGGCAGCCGCTTCCCCGGTTTCCGCAACTTCCGGACACTGTGGAGTTGCGGACCTACCAACATTCGGACGGACCGGGATTGCGGGCGTTGCTCGAGACCGGGACATTCGGAGCATGGCCGGCCGAGCGTCTGGACGCGTTGTTTGTCCATGCAATCGACCGCTTGGATGAGAACGCGGTCCATTTGGCCCTTCACGGTGGTGCCCCGATCGGACATTGTTGCCTGATGGTCCGGGATGAGCCAGAGGGAACGGTGGGCAAGTTGGGCTGGGTGGTGGTCCATCCGGATTGGCGTGGAAAACAGATCGGGCGCGCGGTTTGTGTGGCGGCCCTGCACGATGCACACCGTCGCGGCTTGGGGACCGTGATCCTCAACACCGAGGATTTCCGGCTGGCCGCCGTACGTCTGTATCTGGACTTGGGTTTTGCGCCGGTGCTGGGGGATGGTCCGGAGCAGGACGCATGGTGGCGGTCGTTGAGGGTCGGATAGACCGGGTTTTCGCCAAC
>JALRDW010000004.1 GCA_023262065.1 Acidimicrobiia bacterium
GAGGTCGGACCAGCCGTGCACCGATCCGAGGATCCGGCGCCACAGCGCCCGCAGGTCGGGTTCCCCGAGGGCGGCGGCGACCCCCTCCTTCCAGGGCGTGCCCTTCGGGACGACCGGCCAGGCCGGGATCCCGACGGCGGCCGGCCGCACCGCCTCCCACACGTCGATGTAGGGGGTTCCGACGACGAGGACGTCCGGGTCGCGCACCGCCCCGGCGATGCGGGCCTCCTTCGAACCGGGGACCAGGTGGTCCACGAGCACGCCGAGTCGGCGGCCCGGGCCGGGTTCGAAGTCTCGGACCGCCGCCGCCAGGTCGTCGATCCCGTCGAGGCGCTCCACGACCACCCCCTCGACCCGCAGATCGTCACCCCAGACCCGCTCGATGAGTTCGGCGTCGTGGATGCCCTCGACGAGGATGCGCGACGCGCGCGCCGTGCGGGCCCTCGCGCCGACGACCGCACGGCTGCCCGACGCGGTCCGGTCGGCGACGACCCGGCCACCGCGCAGGTCCGGGCCGTCGGTCCGATCGGCCACCGCGGCGGCGCGGGGTGTGACGAGCCGGACCGCGCGTCCCTCGTGGGAGACCGCACCGGGCGAGTACCGGAGACGCCGTGCTGCGCCGCTGGCGGTCCGCAGCACGACGTGGTCCGGGCCGAACGAGACGAGTGCCCCCGTCGTGCCCGAAGCGCGGTGGAGCAGCGGGGTGCCCGGGAACGCCTCGAGCGCGGGGTAGGCGGCGGCGAGGCGTTCGGGTCCCGCCACCGGCCCGGCGAGGATCCCGCGGCGACGGGGTGGTTCGGTCGGCACGGCGCTGAACCGTACCGGCGCCGCGCGACACCGGCGCGCACCCGGGCGGGCCCATCGCCGGATCGCGCCGCGTAGCCTCACCACCGTGACGAGCGCGCGACCCACGGTGCCGGCGGGGATCGACCTCACCGATCTCGACCGATTCGCACACGGATTCCCGCACGAGGTGTTCACGCGCCTGCGGGCCGAGGCGCCGGTCGCATGGCACGAACCGACCGAGCACACCCCCGACGGCGAGGGGTTCTGGGTCGTCTCGACCCACGGACCGATGACGGCGATCGCGAACGATGCGCCCGGGTTCGTGTCCGGGCTCTGCCCCGCACGTCCCGACGGTGGCGGCACGATCATCGAGGACCTGCCCGGGGGCTTCGCCGCCGGGGTGCTGCTCAACATGACCGATGCGCCGCGCCACCAGGCGCTCCGACGTCTCGTGACCCCCACGGTCGCGCCGCGGGCGCTCGCCGCGCTCGAGGCGGACCTCCGTCGCCGGGCGACCACGATCGTGGACGGGGCGCTCGCCCGCGGGGAGTGCGACCTGCTGGTGGACCTCGCCGCGGAGCTCCCGCTCCAGGCGATCGCCTCGTTGCTGGGGGTCCCACAGGAGGACCGGCACGCGCTCCTCGGGTGGGCCAACGCCACGCTCGACTACGACGACCGGGATCTCGGTGCGGTGACCGACCGGTCCCAGGAGGCCGCAGCCGCGATGGCCGCGTACGCGACCCGCCGGATCGACGCCGCACGGCGTGATCCGGGCGAGGACATGCTCTCGGCGTTCGTGACGGGAACCCCCGATCCGGACCGTCCGGGCGAGGGGACCACCGAGCTCGAGCAGCAGATGTTCTTCAGCCTCCTCGTCGCGGCGGGCAGCGAGACCACCCGCAACTCGATCGCGGTCGGGCTGCTCGAGCTCGCCCGGCACCCCGATCAGTGGCGCCTGCTGCGCGAGGAGCCCTCGGCTCGGCCGTCGGCGGTGGAGGAGATGCTGCGCTGGGCGTCCTCCACCTCGTACAACCGGCGGACCGCCGCCGTCCCGATCACGGTCGGAGCGGCCCGGATCGGCGCCGGCGACAAGGTCACCCTGTGGTGGTCGTCGGCCAACCGCGACGAGGCGGAGTTCGCCGACCCGTTCACCTTCGACGTGACCCGGTCGCCCAACCGCCACCTGGCCTTCGGCCACGGGGCCCACTTCTGCCTCGGGGCCGGACTGGCCCGCCTCGAGGTGCGCCTCGTCCTCGACGCGGTCCTCGATCGCGTCGGGGCGATCGACGCGACGGGTCCCGTGGAGTGGGTGCGCTCGAACAAGCACACCGGGGTCCGACACGCACCGGTCGTGCTCTCGCCCCGCTGACCCGGGATCCCGATCGCACCCGGGTGGGCGGATCCGGGCGCGACCCGGCGGAGTGCCGAGACGAAGATTTCCCACGAAATCGCGGGGAAATCCGCACGCGCGGGTCGCGCGGGTGCCATGCTGCCCGTCAACCGACCCCACCAATGGAGGAAGCAAGTGAACCGCAGGGATCTCGTCCTCGCCGTCGCCGAGCGCACCGGGAGCGACCGCAAGACCGCCGACGCGGCCGTCACCGCCGTCACCGAGAGCATCATCGCCGCCGTCACCAAGGGTGACAGCGTCTCGATCTCCGGCTTCGCCAAGTTCTACCGCCGCACCAAGCCCGCCACGAAGGCGCGCAAGGGCACGAACCCGTTCACGGGCGAGGAGATGATCTTCAAGGCGAAGCCCGCCTCGAAGACCGTCAAGGTCACGCCGCTCAAGGCCTTCAAGGACACCGTCGCCTCGGGCAAGGTGCCGGCCGCCAAGAAGCCGGCCGCCAAGAAGGCGGCGAAGAAGGCGCCGGCCAAGAAGGCCGCCGCCAAGCGTCCCGCCGCCAAGAAGACCGCCAAGAAGACGGTCAAGAAGGCTGCGAAGCGCCGCTAGTCGCACATCGCCGGCATCGACCGGCGATCGCATCAGCACCACGCGAGGGGAGGCCATCGGCCTCCCCTCGCCGCGTCCGGGGGAGCGGGGCTGCGGGACGTGCGCGAGGATGCACGCTCATGGGACTCCTCGACGGACGACTCGCGATCGTGACGGGCGGCGCGGCCGGTATCGGCCGGGCCACCGTGGAACGGTTCGCAGCGGAGGGCGCGCGCGTCGCCGTGCTCGACATCGACGGTGACGGAGCGGCCGCGGTCGCTGCGGCGGTCGGCGGGGTGGCGGTCGTCGCCGACGTCGCCGACGCCGACGCCTGCGCCGCCGGCATCGCCGGTGCCGCCGACGCGCTCGGCGGGTTGTCGATCCTCGTGAACAACGCGGGCGTCGGCGCAGCGATGCCGCTGCACCTCTACTCGGACGCGGACTGGCGTCGCATCGTCGGGGTGAACCTCGACGGAACGTTCCATGCGACCAGAGCCGCGATCCCGTACCTCAAGGAGGCGCACGGCTGCATCGTCAACATGGCGTCCCTCACCGGGGTGCGACCGACCCGGTTCGAGAGCCCGTACTCGGCGGCCAAGGCCGGTGTGATCTCGCTCACCATGGCCACCGCGCTCGAGTACGCCCCCGACATCCGTGTCAACTGCGTCTCGCCGGGATTCATCGACACGAACCTCACCGCGATCGTGCTCGCGGACGCCGAGCGTCGGTCCATCGTCGAGGAGTCCACCCCGCTCGAGCGCATCGGTACGGCCGAGGACGTCGCGAACGTCATCACCTTCCTCGCCTCGCCGCAGGCGGCCTACGTGACGGGTCAGAACATCGTCGTGGACGGTGGCTCCGCGCTGCCGAACACCCAGGCCGACGCGATCCTCCAGTCCTTCGTGGGCCGGAAGCGATCCTGATGCGGCCCGGGGCCCATGTCCTCGTGACCGGTGCGACCGGTCAGGTCGCGTTCCCCGTGGCACTCGGCCTCGCCGCCGAGCACCGGGTGACCGCGCTCGCCCGGTTCCGGGACGCCACGAAGCGGGCCGCGCTCGAGGCCGCCGGGGTGACCTGCGTCGAGGTCGATCTCGCCCGGCCCGACCTCTCGGCGGTGCCCCGGGGCGTCGACCACCTCGCGAACTTCGCGGTCGTGAAGAGCGGCCGCTGGGACCTCGACCTCAATGCGAACGCCGAGGGCCTCGGGTTGCTCGTCGAACACGTACGGCCCGGCTCGTTGCTCCACTGCTCGTCGACCGGCGTGTACCAACCGGCCGGCGCCCACCGGTTGGTCGAGACCGACCCGCTCGGCGACAACCACCGGCCGATCATGGAGACCTACTCGATCTCGAAGATCGCGGCCGAGGTCGTGGCCCGCCATGCGGCCCGACAGTGGGGGATCCCCACCACCATCGCTCGCCTCAACGTGCCCTACGGGGACGAGGGCGGCTGGCCCGCGTTCCACCTCGCGATGCTGCGGGCCGGGCAACCGGTCCCGGTGCACCCCGATCGGCCGAACCTGTTCAACCCGATCCACCACGACGACATCGTGCGCATGGTGCCCGGGCTCCTCGACGTCGCGACGACACCGGCGACGATCCTGAACTGGGGCGGGATCGAGCAGGTCGCGCTCGAGGACTGGTGCGCGCTGCTCGCCGCCGATGCGGGGGTCGAGGCGACCTTCGTGGAGACGGAGGCGACCATCGGCGGGGTCACCATCGACACGACCCGGATGGTCGAGCTCGTCGGGCCGACCCGCATCGACTGGCGCGACGGCATGCGCCGTCTCGTCGCATCCCACCCCGCCTGAGCGGTCCACCCCGCCTAGGCGGTCCGCGCCACGATGCCGTAGCGGGCTCGGACGTCCTCGAGACGTTCACCGATGAGCGCGAGGTGATCGCCGGTACCGAAGTCGGCCGTGCAGGCCCGGCCGCGGCGCAACGCGTCGGCGAGCTCATCGGGGGCACCGACACGGCCGAGCGCCCCCACGACCGGCTCGATGCCGGGGAACGGGAGTGCCCCGGCCTCGCTGAGGAGCAGGGCCGCCATGAAGCCGGAGAAGTGGTGCTCGAAGTCGGCCGACGCGAGCAGCATGGCCTGGAGTGCGATCTCGTCGGCGGGGTCGGTGTCGTACCCGGCGATGACGTGGGTGATGTCGTGGGTCAGGAGGCTGAGGCCCGCCGGCCCGGCGCCGGTGCCCGGGATCGGGAAGCCCCACCGCTCGTAGAACGCCACGACGGCGTGGCCGAGGGTGCCCGGCGCGCAGGCCTGCATCCGCCGGAAGACCTCGATCGCGGCCTCGGCCTCCCGGTCGGACCCGATCACGTCGTCGAGGGCCGGTTCGTGGTCGGGCGCGTCGGCGAGCCGGACGTAGTCGGCGGCGACCCGGTCGATGGCGCCGCCGAGTGCATCGTGTGCGGCCTCGAGCCAGCCGCCCTCGGCCCCGAGCGCGAGCGCGTAGGCCTCGGTGCGTTCGGCCTGGGCCGGATCGGCCGGGTGGCGGCAGAGGGCGACCGCGATGAGGAGGTCGATGACCCGGGTGCGGTCCTCGGCCGGGACCTCAGCGGCGAGGCCGGCCGGGTCGAGGGGCTCGAGGGCATCGACGGACGTGTCGAGTCCGAAGTACCCGTGGATGAGGCAGTCGATGACGCGGCGCTGCTCCTCGGTGGGGCCCGTGCCGACCGAGGCCGAACCGAGGAGGCCGCGTGCGACGGGGAGATCGTCCGGCATGGCTCGGGACCATACCGGCTCGAACCCGACGTCCCGGTCAGATGGTGCGCTCGTACCGCCAGCCCGCGTCGAGCATCCAGAGGCGATGGCGCGGACCCGCCGCCGTCGCGTCCCCGGTCTCGTACCCGGCGTCCCCGTGCCACATCGCCACGACCCCGCCGTCGGCGGTCATCGCGGCCCGGGTCGTGAAGTGCTCGGGTTCGGTCGCGGCCGCAGCCGCCAGCGCGTCGGCCACATCGACCCGTGCGGCGAGGGCGTGGAGCGTCACCCAGGTCGGTGGTGCCAGTTCGATCTCGCCCGCGTCGCGGCGTCCGAGCACGTCGATCGGTCGGGCCCACGCGTGCTCGGTGATCTCGGCCCCGTCCACGGTCACCGCGCCCGCCGGAGCCGCCGCGAGGAAGAACCACGTCGCGAACCGTTTCGGGGTCTGGGGTGGCGGCTCCCAGTGGGCGAGGGTCACGAGGGCGTCGGGATCGACCCGCAGGTCGGCCTCCTCGGCGGCCTCGCGCGCCGCGGCCCGGCGCGCCGCACCGTGGACGTC
>JALRDW010000180.1 GCA_023262065.1 Acidimicrobiia bacterium
TCGAGTTCGGATCCGACGTGCTCGGCGCACGGTGGGACGACGCGGCGCGGGTGTGGCGCGTGGACGTGCGCACGGCGAAGGGGGAGCGCACCGTTGAGGCGGAGCTGCTCGTGAGTGCCGTCGGGCAGTTGCACCGTCCGCTGATCCCGGACTTCGAGGGCCGCGACGCGTTCGACGGACCGGCGTTCCACACCGCGGCCTGGGATGACGCGGTCGACCTCGCCGGCCGCCGGGTCGCCGTGATCGGAGCGGCGGCCAGCGCGGTGCAGTGCGTACCGGAGATCGCGAAGGTCGCCGCGCACGTGACCGTGTTCCAGCGGACGCCGAACTGGTTCCTGCCCGCACCGAACTACCACGACGATCTCCCGGATTCGGTGCGCACCGCACTGCGGGAGATCCCGCACCTCGAGTCCTGGTACCGCCTCTGGTTGTTCTGGCGGTTGTCGGAGGGCCTCATGGCCGGCACCGTCCCGGGTCCGGCCAACGAGATGTTCCGCGCGTTCTTCACCGCCTACCTCCACGAGGAGTTCGCGGCCCGTCCGGACCTGCTCGACGCCGTGCTGCCGGACTACCCGCCGTTCTCCAAGCGCGTCGTACTCGACGACGGCTCGTGGGCCGAGGCCCTGTGCTCGCCCCACGTCGATCTCGTCACCGCCGGGGTCGGACGTATCGATGCGTCCGGGATCATCGACGGCGACGGCGTCCGCCACGACGCCGACGTCATCATCTGGGCGACCGGGTTCACCGCGTCGCAGTTCCTCGCCCCGATGCGGATCATCGGGCGGGACGGCGCGGACCTGCGGGCCCGGTGGCAGGACGACGCCCACGCGTACCTCGGCATCACGGTGCCCGACTTCCCGAACCTGTTCTGCCTCTACGGTCCGAACACGAACCTGGTCGCGAACGGGAGCATCATCTTCTTCACCGAGTGCGAGGTGAACCACCTCGTCGATGCGGTGCGCGTGATGCTCGAGGCGGGGGCTTCGGCGATCGAGCCCCGTCCGGAGGTCCTCGCCGCGTACATCGCCGAGGTCGACGCCGGGAACTCGGCGCGGGTGTGGGGTCAGGCCGACGTCCCGTCCTGGTACCGCAACGCCGCCGGTCGAGTGACCCAGAACTGGCCCGGAACCCTCGAGGAGTTCTGGGCGATCACGCGGGTCGCGGATCCGGCTGACTACCGGTTGGACTGACCGAGGCGAGCGGTCGCCGTGCGACTGAGAGCCCCCAGAGTCCTGCACCGAGGGCGGCGGCCGCCCCGACGGCGACACCCCAGCGCGCGCCGTAGGTGTCGGAGATCCAGCCGAGGATCGGACCGCCGATCGGCGTCGAACCCAGGAACACCATCGCTTGGAGTGCGAGCACTCGTCCGCGCATCTCCTGGGAGGAGTGGGTCTGGACGATCGCGGTCGACGCGGTGAGGAACGAGATGCTGCCGAGTCCGACGGCGAAGGCCACCGGCAGTGCCACCGCGAGGGTGGGGACGACCGTCAGGGCCGCCATCGGCAGCCCGAAGGCGATGGAGGTGAGTGCGACCGTGCGCAGGGAGATCCGCGTACGACGGGCGACGGCGAGTGCCCCGAGGAGTGCACCGATGCTCATCACGGAGAACAGGACCGTGAAGGTGGCCTCCGAGCCGTCGAGGTCACGGGTCGCGAACAGCGGCAGCACGACCTGGAAGTTGTAGGACAGCGTGCCGACGAACGCCATCATCACGAGCGGTACCCACAGGTCGCGGTTCGCGCGGGCGTACCGGAAGCCCTCACGGACCTGGCCCTTGCCCCGCGGCGTGGGCTCCGCGCGGTGGAGCTCGCCGGGTCGCATGAGTCCGAAGGCGACGAAAGGCAACGGATCGGCGGCAGCAGGTCAGGATTGCGCTGGAGTTCCAGCAACAGCTCTGCACTAATACCAACAAAATTCGCATCGGGGGACGAGGGTGAATAACCGCCCTGAAGCATCACAGTACAATTAGATGCGCGT